>JAILCJ010000217.1 GCA_024680445.1 Campylobacter sp. | reverse complement strand
GTAATTAAAAAAATTTCATTTTAATTCAAAGCAGGGAGACTAGCTCCCTTTTATTTATGAACGATAATCAGCGTTTATCTCAACATATTTATGCCCTAAATCACATCCATAAGCACTAAAAGTACCATTTGCAATATTTAAATCACAAGTGATTTTATATGATTCTTGTTTCATGACTTCGTGAGCTGCACTTTCTCTTTGTGCGTCAAGTTCTTTATGATCTTTATCATAAACCAAAATATCGTTATAATAAATTTCAAGTTTGTCTTCGCTACACTCAACCCCGCTAGCACCGATAGTCGAAGCTATGCGGCCCCAGTTTGGATCTTCGCCAAATAAGGCAGTTTTTACTAAAAGCGAATTTGATAGTGCTTTTGCTGCTATTTGTGCCTCTTCATCATCGGCAGCTCCGCAAACGCAAAATTCTACAACCTTGCTTGAACCTTCGCCGTCTTTTACTAGCATCAATGCTAACTCTTTTGTGATTTTTTCTAAGGCTGCTTTAAATGCTTTTTTATGATAATTTTTGTTTGTGCGTGAAGTAAGTAGCATAACGGTATCATTTGTTGAGGTATCGCCGTCTACGCTAACGGTATTAAAGCTTTTTTCGCAAGCACGATCTAGTCGTTTTTGCATTTGATATTTTGGTATATCAACATCGGTTAAGATAAAGCAAAGCATGGTTGCAAGGCAAGGATTTATCATGCCAGCACCTTTGCAAATAGCGGCTATATGGAATTTTTCTCCATTTTTTAGCTCGACTTCATAGGCAATTTCTTTTTTGAAACTATCTGTTGTCATTATGGCATTTACGGCAGCGTCACTAGAACGTGCATTAAAGTCAAAACTATCAAAGGCTTTTATGATCTTGGCTTTATCTAAGCGATAGCCTATAACGCCAGTTGAAGACATTATAGGATTTACTAGCTTTATCTTTTTGCCAAGTTCGTTAAAAATTTCATCTATATCTTTAACGCCTGCATCGCCGGTCATGGCGTTGGCATTTTTAGAATTTAAAAGTATGAAATTTGTTTTAAAATCCTGTGGATAATTTAAAAAATGTCTAATCGGAGCGGCTTTGAATTTATTGCTTGTAAAAACAGCACAAACATCGACTGGTTCGTTACTTCTTATAAAGCCAAGGTCATTTTGTGTTTGTTTAAAACCAGCATTTACACCACCAAAATAAAATCCATCAATATTTTCAAGCCCATTTTCAAGGCGAGTAATCTTAAACATAGTTAAATTCCTCCGGTTTATGTTTGCTTCTTATAACTTTTTTCGTTAGTCTTATGCTTGTTGCAGTGCCGATAACTAGCAGTTTTGTGCCAGTTCCTATCAAGGTATCGCCATTTGGCATGGCTGTAAATTTGCCATTTGAATCAGAAATTCCGACTATATCGGCGTTTGTAATGTTACGCAAATGCGTTTCTTTTAGTCTTTTAAATCTTACCCATGAAAAATCCGGTACTCGTATCTCTTCGATATCGATAGGCGAATCTTTTTTATAAAGTAACTGTTCTATCAAATTTTCCATATCTGGACGTACGCTCATGGCACTAAGACGTTGAGCTACAAGTTTTGATGGACTTACGACACTGTTTGCACCGAGTTTTTGCAGTCTTTCTGTATCGTCGTCGTTATCAGAATTTGTCATTATAAAGTAAGGCACTCGTCTTGCTATTTCTTTTTCATATAGTCTGACAGATGCGATAAGAGCGATATTGTCAGCGATATTTGGACTTAGTGTTATGATACCTTTTGCGCTTGAAAGATGGGTTTTTAAAAAGGCTGTTTGTGTATGCGGTGCGGCTTTGATGTAGTAAGGGTATTTGTGCTTTTGGGCTAGTTCGCCGATATCGTCACGGTCGTCAACTACAACAAAAGGTATGTGATTTTCTCGAAATTGAGCACTAAGTTCTATGGTATAAAGGTTGTGATAGCAAATGACAAAGTGGTTTTTGAGCCTTGCGATTTTATAAAGCATGCTTCTTTCCTTTAAAATAGCTGTAAATAAGCCTCTTTTTAGTACTTCTACGACTATACCGATAGAAAAGGTAAAGACCATGAAGCCAAGCATGATGAAAACAACGACAAAAATTCGTCCCAAATTTGATATCGGTGCGACTTCGGTAAAACCGACCGTTGTAAAGGTCATACCAGCTTGATAAACCGCGTCCATAAGCGAAAAATCGTCTATGATAACAAAGCCGAGAGTGCCGATAAGCATCATCATAACGACTGAAATTAGCGGTAATCTGAAAAGTTTTAGTTGTTCGTAGAGTTCTGAGTCGAGGTTTATTTCTGGTTTAGTTGAGCTTTGCCAGTGGAGGAATTTTTTAAGCCTCGTTAGTAAAGCCATGAATTCCTCATTGTTGCAGCTTAGTTTGACTGCTTTTTCATAGTTCTCAAAGTAGAAGCAGCAACTTTGAGTTTTGTAGTTGAACCGTCTTCGAGAGTTACGCGAATAGTTCTAAGATTTGGCAAAAATCTTTTTTTAGTTCTGTTTTTGGCGTGGCTAACATTGTTGCCAATCATAGCGCCTTTGCCTGTAATAGCACATCTTTTTGACATTTTTTTTCCTTCGATAAACAAAAATTTGGTGGAGATGATAGCAAAATTAAGCAAAAACATTGCTTAAATAACAAAAGAAATTTTCTTTTTAATTTTTAAATGAATTGATATTAAAAAAATTTTAATACTTACATTGAATTTAACTTGCATTTAGGGAAAATTTGGATAGAATTATCAAGCATTTTTTGCTAAATATATTAAACGAGTAAGAATTTATGTTTGATAACGAAAAAATCGAAAGTCTTTTGCATAATCTTAAAGTTGAACCAAAAACGATAAAGGCTGCTGAAGTTTTGCTTTTAAATTCTAGATTAAAAGACGCTATTGAGCTTTTAAAAAAAGATAGGTCGTTTATGGTTTACCTTTTAACCATTATGCGAAAAGCAAATTTTAATGTCAATATTAACGATAAAGCCGATATAGAAGTCATAGCAAATAGCTTAGGAAAAGATGTTTTTATGTGCATTTTGACTTCGTATTCGTATTTTTTAAAATTGCCAGTAAAGTATGAAATTTTTCATGTAAATACCATAAAACTTGCCGAAATTAATGCAAGACTCATTAGTTTTTGGGTTAAAATTCTTACAAGTATAAATAAAAAAACTATACAAAATCTAAATTTGATAAATGTTTTTATCATAAACATTATTATATGCGAACATATTTTTAAAGGCACAGATCTTAGGGAGATTATCAGTCTTTGCGATACAAATTACAATAAAATTTTTAAAAAAATTTATGGCAAAAGTATGGTAGCACTTGCCTTTGAAATGCTTGGTAGCGATATGAATGATCAAAAAATTATGTCAAATTTGCATATGTTGATTTCTTATGAGATAAGCAGAATAGGAATTTATGATTATGGTTTTTACAGACTTTTTGATTTGAGTTCGGAGGTAGAAACGCAAAATCTAATAGAATTTAAAAGGTTTTTGACAAAATGAAACTAACATTTAAAGGCTCTATCGCTATCATTAGACCTTTTGGTTTTTTAGATATTAGCACTTTTGATATTTTATGGCCAGAACAACTTGCTATCATTAAAGTAAAACAAATTTCTTGTATCTTGATCTCACTTCGTGATGTAACCTTTGTCAACCCGTCTTGGCTTATAAGCTCTATCGATAAGTTAGATGAGTATTTTGATGGCAATATCAACATAGGCATTTGCGATTATAACATGGCACTTCATGATATTATCTTGAAAAAATCAGCTGCCTTTTTGTATTTTTCGCTTTTTGAGACTGAAAAAGTGGCTGAAATTATGCTTGGAGATAAATTTTATTATGTTGGTAAAGTCGGTGTTAAATGCGAGAAAATCGAGCAAAGAAATACCTTGGTTAAATGGCTAAAACAAAGAGGTTATGATGTAACCATTGTTGATTATAATGACAAAAACAGCAAGTATGATTTTCCTATCGTTACGCATAAAACCCATTTATTTTTCAAAAGTCAAAAAATACAAATTTTCAAACTCAAAAATAGCATATTTTATCGTACAAAAAACATTATAGATTCGGACTTTACTAAAAATTTTGACATGGAGCATTTTGAGAATTTTTTAAGAAGCGGTTTTATGTATTTTGTTTTTTGGCTAAACATAACAAATGGTTTAAATGCCATAGGTGCTAGTTTTTTGATGAAAATTTCACAACTATGCCGAATGTATGGTGCAAGTTTTAGCCTTTGTGGGATAAATAAAAATCAAATTTCAGAAAATTTAGCTCAGGTTTTTAGTGATGCGGATATATTTTTATATTCAAATTTCGAAGATTTTTTAAAAAATAACTCCACCGTTTATAGAAAAGAGATTTCACGCATAAAACCGCGAAATATCAATAAGCAAGTCATAGATTTGCTTCCTTCTGTGATGACAAATGTTATTGATATTTTAAAGCCGATTTACAGCAAAAATATCGCTTGCACAAATACTCGTCTTGGTTTATGCGATATAGACCTTTGCAAAGAACTTACTTATGGTGTTGCAAGTTTTTATGGGGATTTTGAAATGCGTTTGTTAATCGGCATCAAGCAAAAATATTTAGCCGATATAGATCAAATTTTTGGTGATGAAAATTCAGATACAGATTTAGTTAGCTTTGAGAGAGTTTTTAGTATAATCACCGACAAAATTTTGTATTTCTTAATCTCACGAGCGATAAACACAAAAATTACTATGCTAAAAGTAAGCCAAAAAGAAATATTTTTTGACACTATAAGCAGAGGGGCTTTGATAGATATCAAAGCACAAGACGAAAAAATTGGCATTATGTTTATTAGCAAATAAGGAAAAATATGTACGTTGCACCCAGCATTTTATCTGCTGATTTTGGAAGATTAAACGAAGAGATCGAGGCTATCTGCAAGGCAGGGGCGGATCTTGTGCATGTTGATGTTATGGACGGGCATTTTGTGCCAAATCTTACTATCGGACCCTTGGTCGTAAATGCTGTTGCTAAGGTTGCGACAAAACCGCTAGATGTGCATTTGATGGTGCAAAATAACTCTTTTTTTGTAGATCTTTTCTTGCCCTTAAAACCAAAATTTATTACTTTTCATATCGAAGAGGAAAAACATCCACTTCGCCTGATAGATCATATCCGCAAAAATGGCGTTAGTCCCGGTATAGTGTTAAATCCTCATACTCCGATTTATACGCTCGAATACCTTATAAAAGAAGTGGATATGGTGCTTTTGATGAGTGTAAATCCGGGCTTTGGCGGACAAAAATTTATACCTAGCGTGATAGAAAAAACCAGACAAGTTCGCGAGCTTATCGATAAAACAGACGCAAAATGTCTTATAGAAATAGACGGCGGCGTAAATGGGCTAAATGCAGCCGATCTTGAAGAAGCCGGTGCTGATATTTTAGTGGCTGGTAGTTATATCTTTGGCTCAAATTCTTATGAAGAATCCATACGCGCCTTAAAGCTGCAATTTTGAAATACCGCTTAGACAACCTTCTTGCAACCCTTAGTGTTCGTGATCTTGATTTTAAGGAATTTGTTGATAGAGCCTCAAAGATAGACGAAATAACGAAAGTTTTTGATGTAGATAACATTTATGCTTGGCAAATGTTAGGACTTGATGTAGAAGTTTTTGCAGGTAAAATTTCACTAAAAACTAGACTTAGAGATATAAAAGATCAAGAATTTTGTGTAGTTGATATCGAAAGCACGGGTGGTATCAAAGCTGGTGAAATCATAGAAATCGGTGCTATAAAAATGAAAAATTTTGAGAAAATCGATGAATTTTCTAGTTTTGTTTATGCCCCAGAAGTGCCAGAAGTGATTAGTGAATTAACCGGTATAACAGCAGTAGATCTTATCGGAGCACCAAATATAGTCGAGGTTATGGAGAGGTTTAGGGTCTTTTTGGGTCGTGCTATTTTTGTAGCTCATAATGTAAATTTTGACTATGGTTTCATCTCTAAAGCCATGGGTGAGTGCGGTTTTGGTATGTTGTTAAATCGCAAACTTTGCACCATAGAGTTGGCTCGTAGAACCATAGCTTCGCCTCGTTATGGACTTGGTGTTTTAAAAGAACTTTTTTCTATACAAAACGAACATCACAGGGCTTTAAATGACGCTATTTCGGCAAATGAAATTTTAAAAATTTCACTTTCAAAACTTCCAGCAAATGTAAAATATAGCGAAGAACTCATACATTTTAGTAAAACAGCGGCTATGATAAATAAGATTTTAAAACAAGAAAATCAACAAGAAAGTTTAAGCTTAGAATAGTCATCAAATTTGATTTTTAAATTTGATAAATTCGTTTTTGTAAAAGCCTAAGTTACCACCTAGCTCCGTAAACTTTTATGTTAAAGCTTGTGCGAATTTGGTCTTTGTCCCCTTTCATTTGTATCGGGAATTCGGCTTTTATTATGCTTTCATATTTGTTTAATTCTTCTAAAAAATCATAAAATTTTTGTGGAGTTTTTAAAGAAGTCGTAACTTCGAGGCGATATAAAAAGTAGTTTTCTCTGCTTAAATTTTGATCGCTTTGATTGATTTTAGTTAATTTTACATCATTAAAAAATTTCTTTGCAAAATTTTTAAATCTTTCTATACTAAAGCTGATATCATAAGACCTTATGATAAATTTTTGTTCGTTTTTTAAGGTTTCAAGGGCATTAAATTTTTCATCATGAGTGGCTTTGACCTTGGAGTAGGCACTAAGTTCGGAGTTGTATTTGCCCCCTATGATTTGATAGTCTTTGATATTTGGGATAATAAACGAAAAAATCATGACAAAACAAACCAAAATAAAAATGAGTATATAAAGCAAAAGTTTTACTAAGTCGATTTGTTCTAGGCTGGTGTCTTTTTTACTCATTGTAGCCCTCTGAATTTTCCATTTTATTTGTGCTTATGAAGCCATACCAGCCGTTTTTGATCTGATAAAAACTTGTATTTGAAGTGTTAAAAATCGATTTTAAAGGCGAGGCTAAAAGTTGGTTAAAAACCGCCTTTGTCGGCGTTATGCCTCGTATGATAAGGGATTTTTTATCCATAACAAGTTCTTCAAGCGTTATGCTATCTGGCACCAAATCAAAAAGGTTATTTAGACTTTGTTTTAATAAATTATTTGAAGTATAAATTCCTTTGGCAATTTCGATTTTATCGTTTATCTCTGCACTAAGTTCGTTTATAAAAACTATGTTGTTGTTTAGCCTTGTTCGCTCTTGACTTAGCAGTTGGCTTTGTTCGTCCAAGGACATATTTTTAAAAATCAAAAATATATTTATGATAAAAAGAAAAATAAAAAGCAGACCTATCAAGAAAAACCAAAGCTTGCTAAAAAGGCTAAAAATCGGTCTAAGTTCTGGTTTAATGAAGCTAAAACTCATAGCTCTATCTCCTCGCACATAAGATCGTTCATGATGTGTAATGTTTCTATCTGTATGACTTCGGTTTCTACAAAAAGTTCGGCTTGAAGGTATTGCAAAAAGGTTGCGCTTATCTTTTCGTTGTCATAAATTACGATATTTTCTACAAAATCAGCGTTATAAATCGGATTGTTATAGTATTCTTTTATGGCTGTTTGTATGTATTTGTATAAATTCATATCTCTACCAAAAATCGTAACCGACATATCGACATCGTTTGATTCTGGCATATTTATATCGTATCCTAAGTCTTCAAATTCGTCAGAATCACTTTCATCATCAAGGCTGTTGATGCTATCTGCATCCATATCTAGCATATCTTCAAGGCTTTTAAATTCGTCTAGTGAATTTGCTTGAACTTCGTCTTGTATGATGAGATTATCGATATCAGAGATGTCTTCTTCGGTAAATTCTACATCATTGGTGCAAGTGATATTGGCTATCTTAAAAAATGTTGCAAACTGCAATTCTCCCTTGCTAAAAATACTAAGCGTGCAACTATCGTGGTGATGATACAGATAAAGAGTGGTTTCGTCGCTTATACCTTGTTTTAGAAGTTGCGAATATAGCAAAGCTATGGGCGAATAAATCAAATCAACATAATCATCTTTGAAAATATTTTTGGCTTTTATTATATCATCGGCCTTTGCGTAGATACTGAATTTATCTTGCATTTTTATGTTTAGCAAACCCTCTGGACTTATGTTATAGTCGTCAAAATTTTCAAGCTTTAAGGTAGGCACCGCTCCTTGCGTTCCAAAATTGAAAAAAATGCTTAAATAAACAGCATAGTAGCTATCTTCTTGATTTTTTATGTAGGTTATGACTTTTTCGTCTATATTGTTTGGGTCTACTTCGGTAAATTTGGCGTTTAGAGTCTTGACGCATTTTCCTTTTTTAAACACGCGTCCATAAAAAATGCACTCGTTATTTTCTATAAGAACGCTTAAAAATAAATTTGAAAATAAGCGACGAATTGAAAATGCCATATAACTCCCGTGTTACAAATTTGTTTATATTAGCGAAAATCGCATTAAAATTAATTAAAATGCCCTAAATTTTGGCATCATTTGTTTAGTTTTCTTAGCATAGTGCATGCTTTATCGTATGAATATTTACAAGATTTTGCAAGCAAAAGCTTGACCTCGTTAGGCTCGATTTTGGTGTTATCTCTAAGCAAAATCGCCTCATTATAGCAACTCTCGCCGTTCATATTCGCACAACCTAGTTTATAGTAAGCCAATGCCCTTTCTTTATCGACTACGCCGTCCAAACCTTGTTCGTAAATTTGCCCTAAATTCGCACAAGATGCGTAAAAATTATATTGACAAGAAAGCTTGTAGTAGTGTTTGGCTTTTTCATAGTCTTTGTGATATAAAAAATTCGCTCCGATTTCTCTACAAGCTATGCTGTCTTGAAGTTTTTCGCATTTGTCTAATTTTTTATCTAGCTCATCTTTTGCTTTGCTAGCCAAAATTTCCTCGTCACTTTTGGCTAGTCCAAAGCTTAACGCACTTTGCCACGAGCACGCACTAAATATCAAGCATAAAAAACTAAGAAAAAATATTTTCATTGTTTGATGCCTAGTTTGTCGCCAAGCCTTTTCATATGAACGCAGACTTTGTTTAGCCCACGAAAGCAAGCTACTCTGTAAATTTTATACGCTCTTTGCTCGTCTACTTCGACACCAAGCCCTAGTTCATACATAGAGCCGATGTTTGCACACGAAGGCACATCGTCAAGTTTGCAAGCGCTGGTATATGCTTGCATAGCCATGGCATAGTCTTTTTCTACTATTTGTCCTCTTCTGTAAGCGTTGGCAAGGTAATAGCAGCCCAGTCTTTCGCTGTTGTTGCAAGTTCTTTTGTAAATTTCCAAGGCTTTTTGTGGGTCTTTTTCTACCCCTTTGCCTTTTTCATAAAGCAAACCAAGGTTCGCACAACCGGCTTCTATGCCGTCATCGCATGCTTTTTTATAGTATTTTGCGGCATTTTTAAAATCATTTACAAGTTCATAGTTTGCAGCCAAATCATTGCAAGCAACGGCATTGCCGACATCGCATTTTGGTTGTAAAACATTGATAGCATTTTGCGAAATTTGTTCGTTTTGTTCTTGCGTGCTAGTTTCTTGCGTCGGTGGTTCTTGCGTTGTTGGTTCTGTTATAACTTCGCTTTGAGAAGGGCTTTTTTGGGTATCAAAAACATTTGTCAAAGCACAACCTGACAAAAACAAAAGGCAAAAACTTAAAAGTATATTTTTCATTTTTCTATCCCCATGATGTAATAAGTTGTTTCATTAACTGGTTTTAAAATCATTTTGTTTTTTTGTGCCCATGCCATGATGATTTCATCAACATCGGCTTTTATTTGTGGTATGGTTGCGACATTTTTTATCTTTAAAACATCCTCTGAATTACTCATCGCAACATAGCAAAGGTGGGTTTTTAGCTTATCGTTTAGTACGATTACGCTTTGCGGGTTTAGTCCGTCTGTGTTGTTTAAAATTCTTTCTATTTGAGCAACATTGCTCTCATCGATATTGTATCCTAGCTGTGTTAAAAGTGCGTTTTTATCCATATTTTCATCCTTTAAAAAAATAAAATTTAGGTATTATAAAACATTTAAAATAAATTTTAGTCTAATTTGTAGTTTTTATAGATAAATTTATAGTAAAAAGCCCCTAAAAAAAACAATACAGCCATAAATATGGTGATAGCAAAAAGAGAAATTCCGTTTTTATATAAAAAGCCTATCAAAGCCGAAATTATCGCACTTACGCCCATATAAACCATATCATTATAGGCTATGATTCGCCCATAAAATTTTTCGTCACAATTATGCTGGATAAGCGTGTAGGTGTAGCTCCAAAGCGTATTTGTGAAAAAACCAGCACAAAACATGCCTATAAAGCCAAGGTAAAAATTGTATTGTAAAAACGCCCAGATAGCTATGCCTATGCCATGGGCGTAAAAAAAGTAGTGGATATTTGTTAGTTTTATGTATTTTGTCAAAACGCTAGGGCCTATGATTAGCCCAAAAGCTCGTGCGGTGTTTGTTAGTCCGATTAGCAAAGCTGTGCTTAAAATGCCTTTATATTCGTTATCGGCAAGCAAGGCGATAAGGGCGTCATAAGCGGTGATACCGACAAAGCCGTGCAAGATAATAAGGTGCAAGATAAGGGCTTTGTTTTTGATATACAAAAAACCTTCTTTAAGCATGGCAAAAAGCCCGTTGCCTATGTTTTTTAGTTCGTTTGGCAGTTGTAATCTCAAAAGCACAAAAAAGCCAAAAACATAAAGAAAAAAATCAAACAAAAAGGCACTTTTTATGCCAAAAAAATGTATATAAATTCCAGCCAAAGCCATGCCGGCGGTATAAGATAAAGCCCAGATTATCGAGTGAATTTCGTTTGCTATCCTTAGTTCGTTTTTGCTTAAAATTTTTGGTAAAACGCTCATTTCTATCTGAAAAAACACTCCACCAACGCCCATTCTTATAAAAACCAAGCTTAAAAGTAGCCATAAAAAATCAAGAGAATTTATGAAAATAAGCATAAAAACGCTTATGCACTCTATCAAGATAAGCAAGATCAGCACGGGTTTTGGTCTTACTTTGTCTATCAAAATTCCGCTAAATGGTGCAAGGATAATGCCGGGCAAAAAGGCTATGGCAGCCGTCGCCGTAATCGCCCAAATCGGAGCTTTTAACTCTATCAAAAGGGTAAAAATTCCAGTGTGAGAAAACCACGCTCCAAAGTAGCAAATAAGCTGAACTAGGCTTATGATGGCGAAATTTTTGCTCGTTTTTAAAAGTTTTATATACGAGTTCATTTTTAAATTCTTTTGCTTGATAAATTTTTTGCGAAAGTTTAGCGAAATTTATTTGCAAACTTGCTTTAAATTTTGTATCAAATTTGATTTTATTTTGTATCAAATTTGATTTGTATTTTACTCACCCTGTGGATTTTTTATCAAATTTGATTTTTCAAATTTGCTTTGAAATTTCATCAAATTTGATTTATGCTTTGTATCAAATTTGATTTATATTTTTGGGGATTTTATCTTGCCCAGTTTATTATGATTTGTCCGATTTTGCCGTCTTTTTTGGCACGAAAAACCATATCATAAAATTCTGATTTGAGTGAAATTTTATCGTCTTTTATATTTTCGGCACTTATTTTTATTTTTTCTCTTAACTCATTTATATCGCTACCTATGCCTATGCCTTCGATAGTGCGAAATTTTGGGCTTAAAATGCTAATGCCTAAAATTTTGTTATCAAAAATTTCAAAGGCAAAGAGTTTTTCGTCATTATCAAGCACATAATATACATTGTGCGATTTTATCTGCTTGGCTCGTTTTAGATTTTTTTTGCCATAAAGTTCGATTATTTCGCTACTTGTGCTAAATTTGTTTAACTTGCCAACGGAATTTTTAGCTATCAAAAAATCAGCATCTATTTGTTCAAAACAAAGTCCAAAAAGATAAATTTTTGAGTTTGCGTGTAAGAGTTTAAAGCTCTTGCCAAGATAAATTCCGTTTTCAAATCGCAAATTTTCATTTATATTAAGCCCGCCAAAGATCCCGCTTACTAGCAAATCCTTGCCGTTTTTTACTACAAATAAAATGTCGTTTTTATGCTTAAAAATACCAAGTGGGCTTATGGCTTTTATTTTTTGCAAGCTAGCAAGGCTTAAATTTGCGTCTGCTGTGATGATTTGTCCGTTTTCATACTCAAATTTTCCGCTTTTTATTTGAGTATCAAAAGCGTTTATATTTGTGTAGCTAAAATCGCTTTGAAGCGTTAAAAAATCAGCATTTTCGGGCAGAAAATATTGCCCGTGTTCTTTAAAAACTTTGCTTATTTTTTGTGGGGCTTTTTGCATAAATTTTGGCAAAGTTTTTGGTACTTGATTTATATCCTCGGCGTTTAAAACTAGCAAAAATGTAAAAAGCAGGGCAAAAAATTTCATTTTATCTTTTTAAATTCGTGAGAAAGATTTTTTTCCTCGTCTATCATCAAAAGCGAGTTGGCTAGGATTTTAAATTTTCTTACTTCTTGATAGCGGTTTGTGACCGTGATAAAATCCTTGCTGACTTCGTATTTACCGCTTTGAGTTTCTGTTTCGCTATCTGGTGTTATAAAGGCAAATTCTAGTTTGTAAGTGCCGTCTTGATTTAGCCAAAGGGTGGCGTTTGTGCCTTTACAATCGTTTTCACAAGGGATTTTGGCTTTATAAACTCCGAAAAATTTAGGTATCTCTGCCTTGCAAGTTGCATCGCAAGTCGAGCTGTCTGGTTGATCTTTGGCACAGGCTGTAAAAATGCTTAAAATCGCTAAAAAAAGAAGAATTTTTCTTTTCATGCTTTGTCCTTTTTTAAAAATTTGCTAATGATAACAAAAGTTTTATTAAAAGCTAAGTGCTTAAAATAATTAATTTTTTTAAAAATAAAGCTTTATAAAATTTATCAAATTTGATTATTTTTCGGTCTTTTTCATTTTTAAATATTCATCAAGAGTGTATCTTGTAAAACCGCCGTTTTTGTTTGGAATATCTATCATTTGGCACTCTTGTTCGCACTCATCATTTATGTTTT
>JAILCJ010000216.1 GCA_024680445.1 Campylobacter sp. | reverse complement strand
ATAATTAAAAAATTTTTTAAAAGTCTGTAAGTATTATCAAAAACCAAAAAAGGTAAAAAATGTTAAAACATCAACTTCAAAGCACGATAGATAAATTATTGTCTGACTTGCCGTTTCGAAAGCAGGTTTTTTCTAGTATAGAGGGCTTAAAATTTTATGCAACAGATAGTATAGATGATTTTAACGCCATGGTTTATGAACCTTCGATTTGTGTCATACTTCAAGGTGAAAAATTAGTTAGTTTTGATACGGCGGATTTTGAATACAATCCAGAACGATATTTACTTATCTGCACTCATATCCCAGCAAGAGTAAAGATCAAAAAAGCAAGTAAAAGCAAGCCTTATATTTCATTACAATTAAATTTTAGTTTAAATGAAATTTTTGAAGCATTAAATAATACTAAAAATTCAAATGTAAAAAATTTAAGGTCCGAATTTGGAGCATTTTTTGGAGATATGAACGATGAACTTATGGCATCGCTTTTACGATTGATAGAACTTTTGGATAAACCGCAAGAGAGCAAAAATCTCTTTGCACCGTTACTTAAAAAAGAAATTTTACTAAATTTGATTTTAGATGAAAAGACAAGAGGCTTTTTATCATCTTTTGCTTTGCAAAGCTCTATGTCAAATAAAATTTTGCATATCATAGAAAAAATTAAAACAGAATTTAACCAAAAATTAAATATCAAACAGTTGGCATCGGATTTTGACATAAGCGAAAGTTCGCTTTATCAAAATTTCAAGGTCATAACTCAACTTTCACCTATCGCTTTTCAGAAAAAAATCCGCCTTCAAGAAGCTAAAAATCGTCTAGAAAGTACAAATTTAGCGGTTTCGCAAGTAGCTTTTGATGTAGGATATGAGAGTGCATCTCAATTTAGTAGAGAATATTTACGCATGTTTGGTATTTCGCCAAAAATTCATTCTGAGATGTTTAGGGCGATTTGATTATTGCTATTTAAAATAGGGCGTTTAAAAATTGTGTATCAAATTTGGTGAGTTTTTAAATCAAATTTGACTTAAAATCAATAAATATAAAATTTTCACCTTTATCAATTTTGCCAAAAAGTATTTGATAGATAGGCTAAATTTGATTTTTAAATTTTGTGAAATATCGCATAAAACTAAGCATTTAAGGCAAAATTTTTAAGTTATTTTAGCGAGTGTATTCTAAAAAATTTTAAGTCAAATTTTATTATAATTTCTACAAATTTTTAATAGCTTTTGTAAAAATTTTATGTAAAATCGTGCATAAATTTGAAAAAATTTAGATAAAATCATCAAATTTTTGAAAGTTATAATAAAAGGAAAAGCATGAAAAAAATGTGGTCAGGTCGTTTCAGTGGCGAAAGTAGCAAACTTTTAGAGGAATTTAATGCGTCTATCGGCTTTGATAAGGAGCTTTATGCCCAAGATATCGCCGGTAGCAAGGCTCATGCCAAAATGCTTGGTAAACAAGGCATTATAACGCAAGAGGAGTGTGAGAAAATTCTTGCTGGTTTGGATGCTGTTTTGTCGCAGATAAATGAAGGCAATTTTGAGTTTAAGATCGAGGATGAAGATATACATATGGCTGTTGAAAAACGTCTTAGTGAGCTTATAGGGGCTGAATTTGGCGGTCGTTTGCATACGGCACGAAGCAGAAATGATCAAGTTGCACTTGATTTTCGTTTGTATGTGCTTGAAAAAAACAAAGAAATTTCAGCCTTGCTTTACGAACTTATCGAGACTTTTAGCGGCTTGGCAAAAAAACATCTTGATACGCTAATGCCCGGTTTTACCCACCTTCAACACGCCCAACCTGTGAGTTTAGCATATCATTTGATGGCTTATGCTTTCATGTTTAGACGTGATTTTGAGCGATTTTCAAGCTCGTTTTTGCGAAATAATCTTTGCCCGCTAGGCTCTGCTGCACTTGCTGGCACGCCTCACAATATCGATAGATACGCAGTTGCCAAGACTTTGGGCTTTGATGGTGTTACTCCAAATGCTATGGATAGCGTTAGCGATAGGGATTTTGCCTTAGAAATTTTGTTTAATATCTCCATTGCGATGACGCATGCTTCGAGGTTTTGTGAGGAGTTGATACTTTGGAGTAGTAGCGAGTTTGCTTATGTTACGATTAGCGATACTTATTCGACCGGAAGTTCTATAATGCCACAAAAGAAAAATCCCGATGTTGCCGAGCTTATACGCGGAAAAACAGGTCGAGTAAACGGCAACCTTATCGCACTTTTAACCACCATGAAGGGCTTGCCACTTGCTTATAACAAAGATATGCAAGAGGATAAAGAAGGTGTTTTTGATAGCGTAAAAACCGCACTTTCAAGCCTTCATATCTTAAATGAAATGCTAAAAGAGGCAAAATTTAATAAGCAAAATATGCTTAACGCTTGTAAAAAAGGGCATTTGAGTGCAACCGATCTTGCTGACTATCTTGTTCGTCATAAACACATAGCTTTTCGCCAAGCGCATTTTATCACCGGCAAAGCAGTTGCAAAGGCTGAAAGTTTGGGCATTGATCTTAGCGAGCTAAACGCAGATGAGTTAAAAAGCGTGGATGAAAATTTAGACGAAAATGCTGTGAAATTTCTTGATCTTTTTGCATCAAAAGAGGCTAGAAAATCAGTCGGTGGCACGGCAAATTCAAGTGTTTTGGTTCAAATAGATGAAATTTCAAAATGGCTAGGTGAAAATAAGTTAGATTGATTTTATAAATTTTTCTTGGCAAAGATAAAAAAACATATTTTTTTATCTTTGCTTATCAAAAAATTTTATTATTTCAAAATTTTATTTAAATTCAAGGGCTTTTAACATTTTTTTGGTTAAACTAAAAAACTAGATTTTTATTTTAAGGAGATTTTATGAAAAAACACATAGTTTTTTTTGAAGCAGTAGGTGGCACAGACAAAGGCCCTGATGGACATAGAAAGGATACTATGCCTATGGTTGAAGCCCTTAGCACACATGGTTGGAAGGGCGAAGTAGTGCAACTTAGCGATGAGATTTTGCGAAACAAAGCCGAGTGTCAAAAGGTTTATGAATACGTTCGCGATAACGCTGATGGCTATGTTTCTCGCGTAAATCCGGGCAATCTTAAAGAAGAAAAACTATATTTTGACATCTTACGCAGACTTTGCGAAGATGGCCTTGTAGGTATGCCTCACCCTGATGCCATGGTCGGATACGGCGCAAAAGACGCACTTACCAAGCTTGCCGATACTGAGCTTGTGCCTGATGATACTTATGCGTATTATGATGTGGCTAAATTTAAAGCAACTTTCCCAAAATCGCTTGCAAAAGGCGAGAGAGTTTTGAAACAAAATCGTGGCTCAACAGGAGAGGGAATTTGGCGTGTAAGGCTTGAAAATGCGGCTGATTATGGCAAGGTTGATAGTTTAAGCTTGGACACTAAAATCATTTGCACCGAAGCCAAAGACAATCACACAGAAGAGCGACATTTGGGCGAATTTATGGACTTTTGCGAGCAATACATCATCGGCGATAACGGTATGCTCGTGGATATGACCTTTTTGCCGCGTATCAAAGAGGGCGAGATAAGAATCCTTATGCTTTATAAAACACCTGTTTATGTCGTGCATAAAAAACCAGCCGAGGGGGGCGATGCGTTTAGTGCGACACTATTTAGTGGTGCAAAATACCGCTATGACGAGCCAAAAGATTGGCAAACTTTGATAAATTGGTTCTTGGATAAACTTCCACAAATCCGCACAAAACTTGGAAATTATGATTTGCCGTTGATTTGGACAGCGGATTTCATCCTAGATACTGACGCTAACGGCAAAGACAAATATGTCCTTGGTGAGATCAACTGCTCTTGTGTTGGCTTTACAAGTCCGGCTGAATTTATGGCAAAAATCGCTGTTATGGTCGGCGAAAATATCGTAAATATCGTTAGCGAGAAAAAAGCTTAATATACTTTTTGTGATTTATAATCTGCAAATTTTGTGAGTAAAATCATGAAATTTGCAGGTAAAATTGAAATTTTTATCTTTTTGCCAAAATCGCTAGTTTTTGGCAAAAATGATTTGATTTAATACAGAGTTTTTTGTTTTGCTATTA
>JAILCJ010000210.1 GCA_024680445.1 Campylobacter sp. | reverse complement strand
GTGAATATTCTTCATTTAACATATGCGCTACAACAAAGGTGCGTCTACCGGTTCGACATATAAGGGCAATGGGTTCAGATATTTTAATTCCTGCTTGTTGAAGACGTTGGATAAATTTTTCTTTGTTATTGATAAATGGTACCAAGATAGAATTTTTGATTATACCTGTATCTTGATACTCTTGTGGTGTACGGATATCGACTATTTGTTTGTAAAGTTTGAGATTGTCTATTGTTGCGTCAAGTTCTAAAACTTCGCCTAGCATATTTACTCCTAAAAAACATATAAAAAATACCCACTTCATTTTTTACCCTTTTATATACTTTGAAATTTTACATCATAATGATTAACAAACAACTACAATAAAATTTTTATTTTAAAGTTTATCTACCGGGCTTGGTTTGCCAAGTAAGAAGCCTTGGGCGTAGGTGATATTAAATTCTTTGACTTTTTCTAAGATCTCTTCGTTGCTAACAAATTCTGCAACGGTTTTATAGTTTTGTTTACTAGCGAAATTTACGATAGTTTCGACTAGGTACTGGGCGTTTTTATCAAATGGTAGTTTTTTAATGATAGAGCCGTCTATCTTGATAGTATCGATATCTAGTTCAAGAATTCGGTAGTAGTTTGAGTAACCTGAACCAAAGTCATCGATAGAAATTTTACTTCCGTATTCTTTTATGTGTTTGATGAAGGAATTTATAACATCATAATCGCCTATTTCTTCACTCTCTAAAATTTCAAAGCAAACCCTTGTAGGATCGGTGCACGCCGTGAGTTTTTCCTCCAAAAATTCCCTAACTGAACTATCAACCATATCTATGCCTGAAAGGTTGATAGAAAAGGTGTATTCTGGATATCTTTCAACGAGTTTAAAGCCATGTTCGATAATTTTTTTAGTGATTTGCGTATAAAGTTGTGTTTGTTGAGCGATCTCCAAAAATTCGCCCGGATAGTGAATTTTTCCGTTTTGGTCTATGATACGAACCAAAACTTCGTAGTAATTTGCCTTTGGTGTTTCGCCATTTTGCAATTTTTTGATATCAAAAAGTCCTTGGCACTCGACTATAACGGTATCGTTTTCGAGTGCGTATTCTATAAGTTGAGTTACGACTTGGTTTTTCTGATACCTAAGCTCGATTTCGTCATTTTCTTTGTATTCATAAATATCGTTGTTTAGCTGTCTGGCTTGTTGATTTGCCAGCATGGCTTGCATAAGGCGGTTGGTTTGAGCCGTGTCCGTGTTTAGCGATATGCCAACGACAAGGCGGATACCCGGTAAAGTTTCTCTTTCGCCATCGACTTCTACTTCTATTTCATTAAAGCCAAAATAATCTTGTATATAACCTATATCGCGAATCGCGTTATCGCCGTTATACCAAAGATAAAAGTCGTCATCTTGAAAGCGAAAGAGTCTAGCGTTTATCTCTGAAGTTTCGACGCAAAGTTTAAGAGTGTTTGCAAAGGCTAAAATCATAGCGTTGATAATCTTTGTTTGATAGAAAAATCGCAAGTTGTTGTAGTTTTTGATACCTAAACTTATAACTATGCCGTCTTGGTCGTTTTCAAGAATTTCGTTCATAGAAAAATAGTTTCCAAAGCCGGTAAGTTTGTCTATGGATGATTGGGCTTTTAGCTGTTCGTTTTTGCTTTCAAGTTCTCTAATGATTTCGGTTTCATGGGTTTTATCCATTTTAAGTCCGATAAAACCTTCGTGCTCCCCGTCATAAGAAAATGGCAAAATTTTAAGTTTTTCGTGTATAAATTTTCCGTCTTTTGCACGGCTTACTATTTCGTCAGAATTCCATGGTAAGCATTTTTTGATAGATTGTTTAAGCTCTTCATAGTAGCTATCTTTGTGCAAATGGGATTTTAAAATATTTGGATTTTTGCCTATGATTTCGTTTAGTGTGTAACCATTGGTTTCTTCAAAGGTTTTATTTACATAAACTATTTTGTTGTTTTTATCGGTTAAAAGTATGGAATCATAGTTGCTATCTATGGCTAATTTTTGCATAAAATTTAGTTTATCAAGCATTTTTTGTTTGTAAAACATAAAAATTATAATGCCAAAAAGCACGAGAAAAGATAAAATAGCCCCTATGATATAGGTTTGCAAGGTTAGTATGATATCATCATAATTTTTAGCGTAATTATCGGAAAGTTGTTTTAGATAGGTTGCGATATTAAGATTAATATTTTTATCCGAAACTTCTTTTAAAATTTTAAGGGCTGAAACAATGAAATTTGCCCTGCCAAGTAAGCTTACATGTTTGGCTCTTATCTCATCTTTTAGGACATAAGCTTTATTCATCATTATATAAACATCGTCTTCAAGGGCTGTTATAGGTGTGATACTATCAAAATTTATACTTCTCATACGCAAAAATAGCGATTCGTATTCTTTGAGGTCTTTGTCTTGTTTTGCCAAACTTTCACAATCCAGCAAGAAAGACAAAGTTGAGGCGTTTAGATATATGTAAGTATCGACAAGTTCGGTCTTTTTAATAAATAATTTTTTCAAATTTTCTATAAGTTTTATATCATCATATATAAGATAAATGTCCTTAAATCCAGAAATTTCGTTTAATTTCGTGTAATTTGCGTCAAAATTTCTAATGGCGTTATTGAGTTTATCGTAGTTTATATATCTAACGCCGTTTCTCATGTATCTGTCTATTTCTTCATTTAAAGCACGAAGTTCTAGTATAGAATTTTGCCACTCGTAGCCGTCTTTTAACGAGTTATTCAAGGCGATGCCACGATATGCAAAGATTATTAAAAGTACAGAGGCGACTAAAATAAAATATTTTACATTACTCAATTTCATCAAGTATCCTTGGTCGTTCGCCAGTTAAACTTAGCAAAAATTGATATATAAGTTCGACTTCTTCGTCTGTTATAAGGTGAGATAACTGCTGTATCCACATGTGACGAATCGCATCATGAAGCGAAGTATAAGATCCGTCGTAAAGATAAGGTGCTGTTTTTTCGACATTTCTTAGACTTGGGACACGATATCTTGGGTATGTTAGCATGGTTTTCATATCGTCTGGGCTATCGCTTCGTCCGATAGTTTCATAAAAATTCACTTGTTGTCTAACATTTGTGCCTAAATTTGTGCCATTGTGACAAGCCGCACAGCCGACATCTCTAAATGCTTTAAAGCCCTTTTTTTGCATTTCAGTTAGGGCGTTTTTGTCTCCATTTATATATTTGTCATAGGGCGAATTTACGCTAAGAGCCGCCTTTTCAAAGTGCATGAGCGCATCGACTATGTTTTCAAAATTTATAACTCCGCTATATGAATTTGCAAAAGCTGTACGGTATTCTGACATCTCGCGTACGCGTTTTACTATTTCACTTTTGCTTATGTTAAGTTCGTTTTTTGAAGTGATAGAAGTTCTGACTTGGTTGCGTAAATTTTGTTCTTTACCACTTTTGTAAAATAAATAATTATTTGCAGCATTTAATATGCTTGGAGGATTGAGTTCAGATGGCATGGAGGCGGCTCTGATAGTTCCACTATAATCCCAGTAAAGGTTGTGGCAACTTTCACAAGAGTAAGTTCTGTTTGGACTTAATCTTTTATCGAAAAATAGTTTTTTGCCGAGCCTTGCTTTGTTTTCGTCGTATTTTACGCCAAAAGATGGCACAAATAATTCGTCACAAAAGGCAAAAACACTTATAAGTAAAAAGCAAAAAATTTTTTTCATTAAGCCTCCGTTTAAGATTTATGATTATACCCTAAAAAACATATAAACTCATTAAAGAATTTATTTCGTCATTTATTTCTTGCTTAAAATTTAGTTCATTTATGGCTTTTTGTATATCGTTTGGGTCGAAATTTGCGTCATTTATGCTTAAATGCCAGCAGACATTTTGCATGGCTTCTTCTTTGCTTCTTTTGGCGATTCTTTTTTCGTTGAAATTTGCTTTTTTATATTTTATTTTGTTTTCATCTAACCAAATTTCAAGTTTTTTTGCCGATTTTCCGCCACTTTGGCTTATATTATAACGTTTAAAAAATGGCATTAAAAGGCTAGAAAATCTTGGAGAATTAAAATTTAAATAAATTTTTGTTTTTGCAAGAGAGTTAAATTTGTAAAAATCATCATTTTCGCAAAGTGCCGGACTCATCGTGCTTATAGCTATATCATAAAATTTTTCGCTTTTAAAATCCTGCCAAAAAGTTTTTTGAGATTTCAAATTTGATATTTTAAAATTTTGTGCGTCTTGCATTAAAATTTCAAGCATTTTTGCCGAAGCGTCTATGGCAAAAATTTCTTTGCAAATTTTGGCGATATATAATGTATAAACCCCTGTGCCACAGCCTATATCTATGACACTTTTATCTTTAAAATCAACTCCAAATTGTATCAAATTTGAAAAAAACTCTTTTGCGAATTCGCTAAGTTCGCCATTAAAACGAGGATATTTGCTCGATCTTTCGTCCCAAAGCTTTTCGTTTTTATTCACAGCCAAGGCAAATTCCTTTTATAATGGCACTTTTTACTGATTTTGCTTCTTTTAAATGGGGAATTTCTATGGTAGTAACCTTATGACAGATATCGCATACAAAGTAAGCCCTAGCGCCGTTGCCAAGTTCATAGTAGTTTTTGTGATCCCTTTCAAAACTAACGACTATGCCGTGCTTTTCAAAGAGTTGCATATTTCTATAAAATGTAGTTTTGTTTGCATTTATTTTCGATAAAATTTCATCATAACTAAGCGGTTCATCGCTTGAATTTAAAATTTCTATTATTTTTTCTCGCAATGGAGTTACGCCAATATCGTGTTCATCTAAAAATTTTTTTATATCCATTTTTTAGCCTTTGCGTGATTTTACCTTGAAAATTCTAAAATTTAGTATAATTTTTAAGCTTTATCAAATTTAAGTTGCAACTTAGTTGCATTTTGCTAAACTTCTCAAAATTTTTTTTCAGAAAGGATAAAAAAGTGAAAAAATTTTTAATTTTTTTCTTTTTAATGACACTTACAGCTTTTGCTAAACCCCAAGTTACAACCTCTATCTTGCCTACAAAATACTTCATCGAGCAAATCGCAGGTGATACGATAGATGTAAATGTAATGGTGCAAAAAGGTGCTGACGCACATACTTATGAGCCAAAACCAAAACAAATGAGCGAACTTGAAAAAAGCAAACTTTATTTTGCTATCGGCATAGAATTTGAAGATGTTTGGCTTAAAAAATTTACTCAAAACTATCCAAATTTGATCGTGGTAAATACCCAAGAGGGCATAGAAAAAATTCCTATGGCAGCACATAATCACGCCAGTCACGAACACGGAGATCATGAACACGACGCCGATCACGAAAAACATGAGCATGGCGAACATGAACACGACGCAGATCACGAAAAACACGAGCATGGCGAACATGAACACGACGCAGATCATGAAAAACATGAGCATGGCGAACATGCTTGCAACTGCGATCATCACGATCATGAACACAAATTTAACACTCTTGATCCGCATATTTGGCTAGATCCTGTGCTTGTTAAAGTTCAAGCTACAAATATCGCAAATGCCTTGATAACTACCTTCCCCGAAAACAAAGACTTATATACTCAAAATCTAAAAACTTTTTTAACTAAACTTGATGCACTCGACGCTTTTATAGCCGATAGTTTTAAAGATAAAAAAGATAAAAAATTTATAGTTCATCACCCAAGTTGGGGATATTTTGCTAAACGTTACGGACTTACACAGCTAGCTATCGAAGTTGCTGGCAAAGAGCC
>JAILCJ010000207.1 GCA_024680445.1 Campylobacter sp. | reverse complement strand
TTTTTAGCGGTACATTTTTGATAAATGTTATAAATGATAATATTTTAACTGCCGTTATCAAAGGCTTTATAAGCATAGTTCAACGCATAGTTGCCTCTATGGCTGATAGCTGGAATGCAGGGATATTGTTGCAAGTTTTATGTATAGGTGGCGTTGTTGCACTGATGACAAAAATGGGCGGAACAAAGGCCGTTGCACTTTGGCTTAGCAAAAAGGCAAAAACTGGCATTTCGGCTCAAATTTCAACTTGGTTTATGGGTCTTTTTGTGTTTTTTGATGATTATGCAAATGCCCTTATAGTCGGGCCTATTATGAAGCCTATTACAGATAAATTTAAAATAAGTCGTGAAAAATTAGCCTTCATCATAGACGCAACAGCTGCACCGATAGCAGGAATCGCCGTGATTTCAACTTGGGTTGGACTTGAAATTTCACTCATCAAAGACGCTTACGGCATCATAGGCATAACAGATATAAATCCTTATAGCATTTTTATAGAAACTATCCCTTATCGATTCTATAACCTTTTTATGCTATTTTTTATAGTTTGTACTGCCATGATGAATAGGGAATTTGGTCCTATGCTTAAAGCTCAAAGACGCGCCTTGGGTGGAGAGTTACATAAGTCTCACATAAATATCCACGATGTAGAAGATAAAACCTTAGAGCCAAAAGAAGGTATTACACTTCAAGCTTCAAACGCTATTGTGCCGCTTTTAGTTTTGATAATAGGTGCCTTTGTAAGTTTTTATTTTAGTGGTTTAAATGCTCTTGAAGGCGATGTTTTAGCCAAAGCCAAAGCTGATCCACTTAGTTTTGAAACATTTAAAAGCACATTTGGTGCCGCTGATGCTTCTGTTGCCTTGTTCCAATCAGCACTTTTAGCTACGATAGTTGCGATAACTATGGGTGTTTGGCGTAAAATTTTTGGCATAAGAGAGGCGATAGAAACATGGGTAAAGGGTTGGAAAACCATGATAATTACTGTCGTGATTTTGTTACTTGCTTGGTCGCTAAGTTCTGTCATCAAAGAGCTAGGAACATCAAGATATCTTGTTGATATGTTAAGTCAAAGCACACCAAAAATCATTTTACCAGCGGCGATTTTTATACTTGGCTCATTTATAAGTTTTTCAACAGGTACGAGTTACGGAACTATGGGTATTTTAATGCCACTTGCCATACCATTAGCAAGTGCCGTTGGAACAAACTATGAACTTGTTGGCGAGGCTCATCATGCTTATATGATAGTTTCGATTTCATCTGTTTTAACTGGTGCAATTTTTGGCGATCACTGCTCACCGATATCGGATACTACGATACTTTCATCAATGGGTGCTGGTTGTTCGCACATGGATCATGTAAGCACACAAATGCCTTACGCTCTTAGCGTTGGAGCCGTGGCTATTTTGTTAGGATATTTGCCTGTTGCTTTTGGACTTAGCATTTACTTTACCTTGCCACTTGGACTTCTTGTAACATTTTTACTTGTAAGAATAGTTGGTAAAAAGGTTGAAAAAGGTTGATAGTTAGTGGAGTGTAAGCATTTTGGTGAGTGCGGTAGTTGCACGCTTGGCGGTTCGTATGATGAACAAAAAGACTTTAAAATAAGCGAAATTTCAAACAAATTTGCCAAATTTTATAAAGGCAAATTTGATTTTTTCGCTTCAAAGCAAAAGCACTATCGCATAAGAGCCGAATTTGGTATCTGGCACGATAAAGACGACATTTACTACACCATGCACTCAGCAAAAAAAGGTGAAAAAATTTTGATAGGTGAGTGTCCGAAAGTTGCCTTGCCTATCGCAAATTTGATGCAAAATTTGCTTATTTTGCTTAAAGCAAAACATGAGTTGCGTCATAAGCTTTTTGGGGTTGAATTTTTAAGCTGTTCAAGCGGAATTTTACTCTCGCTTTTATATCATAAAAATTTAGATGAAAATTTTTTGCCTTTTATTAAAGAGCTTGATGAAAAGCTTGGTATCAGTGTTTTGGCAAGATCTCGTGGGGTAAAGTTGCAAAGCAGGGAGCTAAATTTGCAAGATATTTTATGCGTTGATGAGAAAAAATTTACTTTAAATTTGAGCGAAAACGCATTTACTCAACCAAACAAAGCCGTAAATGAAAAAATGTTAAGTTGGGCTAGATCTTGCATACAAAATGGCAAGGATTTGCTTGAACTTTACTGCGGACATGGAAATTTCACCATAGCTTTAAGCGAAAAATTTAAGCAAATTTTGGCAACAGAAGTTAGTAAAAGTTCGGTAGCAAACGCACATAAAAATTGCGAAATAAACGGCGTAAACAATATCAAATTTTTGCGTATGGACGCCGATGAGTTAATGGCTGCTTTTGATAGGCAAAGGGAGTTTAGACGTTTAAAGGATATAGATATTTTTGCTTATGATATAAGCCATGTTTTGGTAGATCCGCCACGAGCTGGACTTAGTCAAAGCGTGATAAATTTTATAAAAAAATTTCAAAATATCATTTATATTTCTTGCAATCCCACAACTTTGGAGCAAAATTTAAATGAGCTTTGTCAAAGCCATGAGGTGCAAAAATTCGCTATTTTCGATCAATTCGCTCACACTTTTCATACCGAGTGCGGAGTACTTTTAAAGGCAAAAAATGTATGAATTTTTAAAACAAATCAAATTTATAGCCATCGTTGGACTTAGTCCTGATGAGAGCAAGGATAGCAATATGGTCGGGCGATATCTTGCTAAAAAAGGATATTTTTTATATCCGATCTATCCAGCGGGTGATGAAATTTTAGGTTTTAAGGCATATAGAAGTCTTGATGAAATAAACGATCAAATCGATATGGTCGTAATGTTTAGAAAAGGCGTTTATGCCGAAAAATTAATAAATTCGGTTATAGCAAAAAGCGTAAAACATTTTTGGCTTCAACTTGGTATCACAAATGAAATCGCAAAACAAAAAGCCATAGCAAATGGCATAAATTTCATTGAAGATAAATGTGTAAAAATCGAGCTTGAAAAGCTTTATGACGAGTAAATTTTGCTATAATTGCAAATTTGATTTATAAAAATTATGAGAGGAAAACAAATGGTTTCATTAAATAAAATAGTTCAAGCAAAGCGTACTATAAGCAACTTTGTTTATAAAACTCCAATGGCTTTTTCGTCAAAACTTAGTGCTTTAACAGACGCAGAAGTTTATCTAAAACAAGAAAATCTACAACGCACCGGAGCATATAAAATTCGCGGTGCTTACAATAAAATAGCAAATTTGAGTGATAGCGAAAAACAAAAGGGTGTTGTCGCAGCAAGTGCCGGCAATCACGCACAAGGCGTTGCTATTAGTGCGAGAGAATTTAAAACTCGTGCCGTGATAGTTATGCCAGAATCAACCCCGCTTTTAAAGGTTGATGGCACCAAAAGTTTGGGTGCAGAAGTGATACTAAAAGGCGATAATTTCGACGAAGCTTATGCCTATGCGATAAATTTTGCCAAAGAGCAGGGCATGGTTTTTATACACCCTTTTGATGATGAATTCGTTCAAGCAGGGCAGGGCACAGTAGGGCTTGAAATGCTCGATGATATAAGCGATCTTGATATAGTAGTTATCCCAGTTGGCGGAGGCGGTTTGGCAAGTGGCGTGGCTAGCTGTGTTAAACAAGAAAATCCAGATATAAAAGTCGTTGCAGTCGGTGCAAAAGGTGCTCCGGCTATGTTTAATAGCTTTAATGCCAAAAAAAGCCTTAATTCAAAATCTGTACGCACGATAGCCGACGGTATCGCCGTTAGAGACGCAAGTCCTATAACTTTATCTCATATCATCGAGTGTGTTGATGAATTCGTTCAAGTTGATGACGAAGAGATAGCGACGGCTATTTTGTTTTTGCTAGAAAGTCAAAAAATAGTTGTAGAAGGTGCCGGTGCAGCTGGTGTTGCAGCACTTTTACACAATAAAATAAAACATGAAAAAAACGCAAAAATAGGCATAGTACTTAGCGGCGGAAATATCGATGTACAAATGCTTTCTATCATTATAGAAAAAGGTCTTATCAAGTCATCACGCAAAATGATAATCAGCGTTACACTTATCGATAAACCGGGTGCTCTTTTGTCGCTTACCGATGCTTTAAAAAATGCTAATGCAAATATCGTAAAAATCGATTACGATCGCTTCTCAACCGAGCTTGAATACGGCGATGCGATGATAACTATAACGCTTGAAACCAAAGGCATAGGACATCAAAGACTTGTTTCAAAAACTTTGCATGATAGTGGTTTTGAATTTAGACAAATTTTCTAAAAATTTACAATTTTTGGCGATATAGTGAAAGTAAATTTGGCGAAAAAGGATAAAAAATGATGGAAATTGTGAGTTTTATTTTAGCGATAGTCCTAGTTTGTGCTTTGTATTTTATTTATAAAATGAATAAAGACTTAAAGCAAAAATCCGCCGCTCAAGCAAGCATTACTAGCGATATTTCGCAGATTCGAAGCATAGGCGAGCTTAGTGTATTTCAAGTTTATAGCAAAGAAATAGTTACAAAAACCGATCATGCTTTTGGAAATTTTGGCAAAGAATACCTAAGATGGCTTATTAGCGAGAAAAAACTTTCTATGATTTTTGAATTTGAGATAAATTTTATATATGATTTACGCTCCACCCAGCTTGAAATAACGCAAATCGCAAATTCTAGCTATATGATAAAAATGCCTCCATGTAAATATAAATTTTCTATCGCAAATATGAAATTTTATGACGAGGCAAATGGAAAATTTATCCCATTTTTATTGCCGGATTCGCTAAATGGCTTTTTTGGCGGTGGTTTTAGCGAAGAAGACAAAAACCGCCTTATCGTTCAAGCTAGAAACGAAGCTGAAAAAATGAGCGAAAAACTCATAGGTGAACTTGAAGTCAAAATTCACAAATCCGCCTCCGATACGCTTGAAGCCATAGCCAAAAGTTTCGGTGCAAAAAGCGTCAAATTTGAATTTAATGACGATAAAGAACAAGCCAAAAATTCTTTACAGATAAAAGATATAGCCTAAATTTTAGTTTATAAGCTGTTTTTTACATAAAATAAATGTTTTTTAGCGTATAAATTTAGCAAATTTGCATTAAGCGGTTTTTATTTTGCTTTGGAAAGTTAAGTTGTAAAGTTATAATTTGCCATTTAAATTTATTTTATTAATTTTTGCAAATTTCTTAGTTTCTATCAAATTTGTTTTAAAATCTTTGCAAAAATTCTGCAAAATCCTTCACGCTTTCGTTTACGCTTTCATCGTCGCTATCGTTTGTCAAATCATAGGCTATGAAATTTGGTACATTGCTAGCACCGATAGAATTTAGTAAAGCTTGAAAAGGTTTTAAAATTTCATTTATACTAATCCCAACTATGCCACTTGCTAAAAACGCCGACTTTGCCTCGCCGACACTGATTGCAAGGCAAAACCTCTTGCCTAAAAGTGTTTTTTTAGCAAGCCACTCTGGCTTAAAAACTTCATTAAACCATTTGCTTAAAATCGCTGGATAGCTATATAAACAAAGTGGATACATTATGATAATGTTATCAAAATTTTCGAGTTTATTTTGTTGGCTTTTGGCGTCGATTTGGTAATTATCGCAAAGCTCGTAAAGTTCAAATTTGCCTTGATTTAGGGCTTCGTCACGCCATGCTTTGCAAATTTTGTTATTTTGTTCGGCTAGGATGATTAGATTTTTCATTTTCTACCTTTTTGTTTTAAAACATAAATAACACTGATGACCGCAACGCATAAAAGCATTATGATTACGGCGTTTTTCAGAGTGCTTTCATCATAATCAGTGCCAAGAAAATAGCCGATACCGAGCAAAACAGTAACCCAAATTCCAGCACCAAGGCTAGTGTAAAGGCTAAATTTTGCTATATTCATCTTTGCCAAGCCTGCTGGTAAGCTGATATACTGGCGAATTCCGGGTATTAGTCGGCAGTTAAATGTAGAAATTTCACCATGTTTGTTAAAAAATGCTTCGAATTTTTGCATTTTTTCTTCTGTGATTCGAACGTATTTGCCGTATTTTTCTATGAGTTCGCGTCCGAAAAAATAGCAAAGATAATAGTTAAATATAGCACCGCCAAGACTACCGCCAACCCCTGATAAAAACGCCCATATAAGGTTCATTTCGCCCTTGCTCGCCAAATACCCTGCCGGTATCATCGCCACTTCGCTAGGAAAAGGGAAAAACGAACTTTCTAAAAACATCATCGCAAAAATTCCAAAATACCCCCATGCACTAACATACGAAACTATGGTATCTATCACACTTTGTAACAATTTTATCCTTTAATTTTTTTCTTGATTTTAATCAAATTTAGCTAAAAATCTCGACTAAAAGTTCATACAAAATTACAATGCCAAAAAAGCCAAATATCACCGCACATAAACCATCGAGGATATTTTGGTGATTCAAAAATGCGTTTCTTGCCTTTTTTGCCGAAAAAACTTTGCCTAACAAGATAAAAGACGCCATGCTTTCAAGCGATATGATAAGCACTAAGGTGGCGACTTGCCAGAAATTTTCTGCCTCGCCAACGAAGCGAGAAAAAATGCTCGCAAAATATAAAATGGCCTTTGGATTTGATAAATTTGTTAAAAATCCTAGCACAAAAAAAATGTCTGGGTGATGCGTCTTTTTGGACTTTTGCGTCAATTTTTGTTTCATTTTTTTTCATTGCAGATTTAAAAAGCAAAAAACTAAGCCAAAACAGATAACAAAAGCTAAAAATCATAAGCAAAGTTTGTAAAAATGGGAAGGCACTAAAAAGAGTTTTTAGCCCAAAAGCCGTTAAAAACACCCAAATAACTATGCCAACGCCGACACCAAGACAAGCATAAACGCTTTGTTTGAAACCATGAGCAAGAGAGGTGCGAAGTATCAAAAATATATCAGGGCCTGGCACGATAAGAGCGATAAAATGTGTTGCCATAAGTGCCAAAATGGCATAAATTTCCATAAAATTCCTTTTTTTGCGATATTTTAGCTT
>JAILCJ010000203.1 GCA_024680445.1 Campylobacter sp. | reverse complement strand
AGCAATTAGTTTCTTTTTGGTAAAGTTTTTTAAATTTAAGTGTCAAATTTGCTATTAAAAAGGCTTATTTTAACACTTTTTTGCTATATTTTTGAAAATTCAAACATTACAATGAAAAGGAAAAACATGGCTAAAAAATTTATCGATGTTATGGATACTACTTTCCGTGACGGATTTCAGTCAGTTTTCGGTGCGAGAGTACTGATGAACGATTTTTTACCAGCTGTCGAAGCGGCAAAAGAAGCTGGTATAACTCACTTTGAATTTGGCGGTGGGGCAAGATTTCAAAGTCTTTATTTTTATCTGAACGAAGACGCTTTTGCAATGATGGACAAATTCAGACAAGTAGTTGGACAAGATGCAAATTTGCAAACTCTAAGCCGTGGTGTAAATACGGTTTCTTTGGATACTGGTAGCAAAGAAATGGTTGATTTGCACGCAAAATTATTCAAAAAACATGGCACAACTACTATACGAAATTTTGACGCATTAAACGATGTCGAAAACCTAAAATACTCTGGTGAACGTATAGCACACTATGGCTTAAATCACGAAGTCGTTGTTACTATGATGGATTTACCACCAAATTGCTTTGGTGCACACGATGTAAATTTCTATGAAAAAATTCTACGAGAAATTTTAGACGCTGGAATTCCATATCATAGCGTTTGTTTTAAAGACGCCAGTGGTACAAGTAGTCCAGAAAAAGTTTATCAAACCATAAAAATGGCTAGACAACTCTTGCCAGAAGGCACTCATATAAGACTTCACACTCATGAAACAGCTGGCGTTAGCGTGGCTTGTTATCTAGCAGCACTTGAAGCTGGTGCTGACGGCATAGACTTGGCAGCAAGCCCAGTAAGCGGTGGCACTAGCCAGCCAGATATCCTTACCATGCTTCACGCCGTTAAAGGCAAAAACTATGATCTTGGCGGACTTGATCTTGAAAAAGTTTTGGTTTATGAAAGCGTTTTGGGCGAATGCTTAAAAGAGTATTTCATGCCACCAGAAGCAACACAAGTAAGCCCACTTATACCATTTTCACCTATGCCGGGCGGTGCCTTGACTGCAAATACTCAAATGATGCGGGATAACAACATCATGGAGAAATTCCCAGCCGTGATAAAAGCCATGCGTGAAGTCGTAGAAAAAGGCGGATACGGCACTTCTGTAACTCCGGTAAGTCAGTTTTATTTCCAACAAGCCTTTAACAATGTTATGTTTGGGGATTGGAAAAAAATCGCAGACGGATACGGCAAAATGGTGCTTGGTTACTTCGGAAAAACCCCTTGCGAACCAGATAAGCAAATAGTGCAACTAGCCAGTGCCCAACTTGGTCTTGAACCTACAACAAATCACGCCATAGACATAGCCGATCGTGACGAAAGCAAGTCTATAGCCCACGCAACACAAATCCTACAAAACGAAAACCTAGCAGTAAATGATGAAAATATCTTTATAGCTCTTGCTTGCAAAGAAAAAGGTATAGCCTTCTTAAAAGGCGAAGCTAAGGTAAATGTTCGCAAAAATATCGCTAAACGCAAAAATGAAAACAGCTTCCAAGATAGCGGTAAATACAATGTCGTTGTAAATGGTATGCGTTACAATGTCGAGGTTAAAGAAGGTTTTGACGATAATGTAGTCGTTCAAAGCATAAAAGCCATAGGCACAACAGGCGAAAAAGTCGAACAAAGTGCAGAAAGTATCGCTCAAATAGACGGCGATCCTATCACCACAAATATACCAGGCGGAGTATTTAAGATACTAATCGAACCGGGCGATAAAGTCAGCAAAGGTCAAGTTGTTTTCGTCCTTGAAGCAATGAAAATGGAGATAGAAGTAAATTCTCCACGTGATGGAGTGATAAAAAGCATAGAAGTCAGCCAAGGTCAAAGCGTTCAAAACGGCGAAATTCTCGCAATTTTAGAAAAAATTTAAAGGATAGATATGAAAACCCAACTTCAAAATTTAGGTCTAAAAGACACAAGAGAAATTTTTTACAATCTAAGTTACGATGAACTTTTTGAACACGAAAAGCGTAACGCCGAAGGCAATGTCAGCTCAAACGGTACCTTTATGGTAGATACAGGTATTTTTACCGGCAGAAGTCCAAAAGATAAATACTTTGTCAAACAAGATCCAAGCCAAAAATTCATCTCTTGGGGCAAGATAAACCAACCTATAACCGCTGAACTTTTCGATGATTTGCTAAAAAAAGCCCAAAAACAACTAAGCGGAACAGATCTTTATGTTCAAGACGCTTTTTGCGGTGCAAGTGAAAAGTCAAAAAGAGCGGTTAGATTCATAACGCAAGTAGCGTGGCAAGCACATTTTGTAAAAAATATGTTTATACGCCCTAGCAAAGAAGAATTGGTTGGCTTCAAACCTGATTTTGTTATCTATAACGCTTGCAAATGCGTAAATGAAGACTACAAAAAACAAGGCTTAAATTCCGAAGTTTTCGTTATATTTAATGTAGAAAAAAATATCGGTGTCATAGGTGGCACTTGGTATGGCGGCGAGATGAAAAAAGGCATCTTTTCTATGATGAACTACTGGTTGCCACTAGAAGGTAAAATGGCTATGCACTGCTCTGCAAATGTCGGCAAAAACGGCGATACAGCTTTGTTTTTTGGACTTTCTGGCACTGGCAAAACCACGCTTTCAACCGATCCAAACAGAGCACTCATAGGCGATGATGAACACGGCTGGGACGATGACGGCGTCTTTAACTTCGAGGGCGGTTGTTATGCAAAATGTATAAATCTTGATCCAAACAGCGAACCTGAAATTTATGGTGCTATCAAAAGAAATGCCTTGCTTGAAAATGTAGTCGCAAATGAAAACGGCGTTGTGGATTATAAAGACGGTTCAAAAACCGAAAATACTCGCGTTAGCTATCCTATCGAACACATAGAAAATCACAAAAAAGATTTAAAAGGCGGACACCCTAAAAACATCATCTTTTTAAGTGCGGACGCTTTTGGCGTTTTGCCTCCGGTGGCTAAGCTTACAAAAGAACAAGCAATGTATTATTTTCTAAGCGGATACACCGCCAAAGTAGCCGGTACAGAACGCGGTATCACCGAACCTGTCGCAACATTTTCTGCTTGCTTTGGTGAGCCATTTATGCCACTTCACCCAACTGTTTATGCTAAACTTTTAGGCGAAAAAATCGATAAACACGGCGTTAATGTTTATCTAGTAAATACCGGTTGGACTGGTGGTGCCTATGGCGTTGGCAAACGCATGAGTATAAAAGCAACCAGAGCTTGCATAAATGCCATACTTGACGGAAGCATACAAAAATGCGAATTTGAAAACTTTGAAAAATTCAATTTTGCCGTGCCAACAGCACTTGATGGCGTTGAAACCAAGCTTTTAAACCCAGCAAACACATGGACTGACGCAAACGAATACAAAAAAATGCGTGATAAACTAGCCGATATGTTTGTTAAAAACTTTAAAAGATACGAAGATGTAAAAGAAGGCGTTGAGTTTGCCAAAGCTGGTCCTTTGGCTTAGCCTAGTATTTATTTTTTACCACTTTGCTTTTAAAAATGAAGAGGCGGGGCTTAGTGCCTCGCCCCCAAATTTTCACGAAAATTACGACACTTTAAACTATATAAATTCCCACAGAATTTCAAGCGGACTCAAAGCTTTAAAAAACGATAAAATTTTAAACAAATCCGCCCTTGCACATGCAAATTATCTCATCATCAACGAAATAGATAAAAATGTTTCTTTGCATAGCGAAAACAAAGAGCTAAAAGGATTTAGCGGAGTAAATGCGACCGAAAGGGCAAGCAAGGCAGGTCATAGCACAAAATGGGTTTTAGAAAACATTTCTAGCAATCAACTAAATGAAAGAACGGCGGTTGATAGCTTGTTTTCGGCGATTTATCATAGATTTTCTTTTTTAAACATCGGTGCAGATCAAATCGGCTTAGCAAATTTGCATGATAAAAACAAGCATGTTTATGTTTATAACCTTTCAAATTCCAAGCTAAATTCGCTTTGCAAAAATGGCGGAGATAAGCCAAAAAACGGCATTTACTACACACAAGCTTGCAATGATAAAAAAATCTATATAAGCAAGCAAAACTATAAAAAATTTATCTTTGCAAATGATCCACAAATTATAACCTATCCGCACGAAAATGCCCTAGCATATTTTGGCAACGAAGATCCAGATCCGCTAAAACACTGCGATATCACTTCAAATCCCGTAAGCGTTCAATTTAGCGATCCAGCAAGGCAAATCAAACTAAACAAATTTGAAATTTACAAAGACGGCAAAAGGCTAAGTGATACGATTTTGCTTGATTTTAAAAGCGATCCAAATAAAATTTTTAAGCCAAACGAATTTGCACTTTTTGCCAAAAAACCCTTTGACTTTAACAGCACTTATGAAGTCAAATTTAGCTATCAAGAAAACAAAGTAGATAAAACTATAAGTTGGAATTTTCACACGCAAACCCCGCCAAACCCGTATTTTGTAGTAAAAAAAGACGAAGTTTTATCACTCAAAGCCGATGTTTGGTATGATGTATTTTTTATGCCAAAAAACTGCAAGGACAGCTTTTCAAGCTATCAAACCTCGCTTTCACTTTTTGCCAAAATGCAAAGCAAATTTGCCGATATAAACACGATACGAGTAAAACTAAGTGGAGCCAAGGGAGCTTACGCAACACTAGAAGCTAATGGCGTAAAAGTAAAACTGCTTTTGCAAAACAGCTCAGAGAATTACTTCGGATTTAGCGAAGTAATTTTTTTAATTCTCATTGCTATTTCGATCTTGCTTTTAAGCATAAAACCTAAGGGCGGTCTTTAATCAAATTTTGTAAAGTTTCTTTAATATTTTCTGGCGTATGATTTGAAATTTCGCCGTAGTAATTACCCTTTTTATCCAAAAGATAAATCGTACTCGAATGGGCGATAGAGTACTTGATAGCTGAGTCTTTTAACTCAACTTTTTTGTATTTTGCACCATAATTTTTTGCAACTTTTGCAACATCATCAACCACTAAACCTATTGAATTTTCATAGAAATTTTTAGCCATTTCTGTCAAAGCTTCGTTTGAATCGCGTTCTGGATCAACACTTATAAAAATAACTTCAAAATCATTTCTATTTAACTCATCAAGTCCGTTGCCAAGCAAGGCAAGCGTGGTCGGACAAATATCTGGACAAAACAAATAACCAAAATACACAGCCTTGTATTTGCCCTCAAAAGTCTTTAAATTCACGCTTTTACCATTAACCGTAGCGTGAAAATCATATTTGTTTTTATCATTTGAAAGCATAAATATGCCAGTTATCATAAAAACAACTATAACAATAGCGTAAAAAAATTTCATTTTTCTCCTTTATCTGCTTAGATCAAAATCTACAAAAAGTCCCGTTTTTTTGCCGTTTTCTAAAACATCGAATCTATACCGCATAATGTCTATGATACATATACTTAATACGATTTGACTTGTTATGGTGTTTTGAAAACTTTTGGCCTTTGCCCTTATTATGCCCATGTCCATATTTAGCCCATAAATTTCAAGGCTAGGATTTTCTAGCTGTATGCCAGAAATTTTAAGCGTAAAAGGCTTCATCGGATAAACTTCTTTTGGTTCTAATTCAAAGCTTACATTTTTATCTTTAAACTCCACCACGCAAGCTCGTTTTGACAAATCGCAAGGTAGCGGAGTAAGTTTATTGTAGTCTATACTTGAAAATTCAGGCGGATCGTCGTAACTAACCGACATTTTTTTATACAAAAAATATCCGCCCAGTGCAAGTATAAAAACTAATAAAATTGCTAATTTTTGTCTCATTTTTCCAAAAACAATTTTTTAGCATTTACGACATCAACATCGTTTAATTTTATAACTCTGCCGGTATCAAATTTGAGTTCAATATCTATCTCATCGCCGTCTACAAGCGGTTTTTTAAGTCCAAGTAGCATTACATGATCGCCACCTGGTTTTAACTCAACGCTTTGCATATTTGGCACAACGATTTCATCTATCTTAGTCATCATTTTCATGCCGTCAACCATTTTATGAGTGTGAAGTTCAACTGTATCGCAAACGCTTGAACTAGCACCGATTAGCTTTACATCGGCACCTAACTCATTTTTGATAGTCAAAAACACGGCTCCATTTGCAGCATTTTTCATGCTCTCTTTTGCATAGATTTTTTCTATGCTGATTTCACCTGCAAAGGCAACTAAACTTGAAAGTGTAGCTAAAAGTACAAATTTTTTCATTTTTTCTCCTTTATGATAGTTGTTATCTTGTTAAAATGTTGTATTATAACCGCTCTTTTTAAATTTAAGCTTATAAGTAAAAATTTTTAAATTTTGTGCTATAATCGCAAACTTTATTTTACTTTATTTGGAGAAAAGATTGAAAAAGACACTTTTTTTATTAACACTTTTGTCATATCTTGGTGCTGTTGATTATGAAGATATCTATCTAAAAAATGGAGCAAATGCTGTAATAAAGGCTATCGAAAAAAGCATTTTAACAAAAGATTATTGGAGTAAAAGACTTGAAAATAGAGATTTAAAATACGGCTATTATGACAACGATATTTATATAAATTTAATCGATAAAGACGAAAAAGAATTAAAACTTATATCTATAAAAAATGGTAAAAGTGAAGAAATTTTTAAAACCAAAGTTATCACAGGAAAAAGTGGCGATAAACTTGCAGAGGGCGATCTAAAAACTCCGATAGGCGTTTATGACTTAGTCGGCAAATTAGTACCCGGCGATCCATATCTTGGGCCACTAGCCTATGTACTTTCATATCCAAATTTGTTAGATAAACACGGTAAACGCAACGGTAGCGGTATCTGGATTCACGGCTATCCACTAAATGGCGACAGAACCGACGAGGTCAAAACCAAAGGTTGCGTTGCGATGAAAAACGATGTTTTAATGGAGTATGAAAAGCTTTTTGATCACAAAAAAAGTATAGCTTTTATCTATGAAAACGGCAAATATGAAGGCAATGCAGATGAAATCGGTGCGATTTTTGCTGGAATTTTTGCGTGGAAAAAAGCATGGAGTGAAAACAGAGTTGAGGAGTATTTGAAATTTTATGATGAGGGATTTTTGCGATTTGACGGCATGAGTCTTGAAAATTTCAAAAACATGAAAAGACGAATTTTTGCTAAAAACGAAAACAAAAAGATTAGCTTTACGAATTTTATCATCACCCCATATCCAAATTCCAAAAAAGATAAAATGTATCGCATAAATTTTTATGAAGATTATTGGGCTCCAAGCTACAAATTTCAAGGCAAAAAGACACTTTATGTCAAACTTTATGGCGAAGATATGAGAATTGTGGTCGAGGAATAAAAATGGATAAAAAAGACGAAATCAACGCTAAATTAGAAGCGATATTTTCGGCTAGAAAAGAATTTTTTGCACTTTTAGATGAGCTAGTGCCTAAAAAAAATGGCACAGATGTCTTTGATTTTGAAAAGGCAAAAAATCCTGAACTTAAAGAAATTTATGCCAAATTTTATGCATTTGATTACAATGTAAGAAAACTACTTCCAGACGTTTATAAGGCTTATGGGGTAAGCGGAAATGTCTGAAATTCGCCTTGACAAAAAGGCTTATATCAACAATTTAGAACTTATCACAAAAAAACTTGGCTCCAAAGACAAAGTCATGCTCGTGCTTAAAGATAACGCTTACGGGCATGGTAGCGTCTTGCTAGGACAAATCGCAAGCGAACAAGGCTTTAAAAAAGCAGTCGTAAAATGCGAAAGAGAAGCCCTTGAAATTCAAGACCTTTTTAACGAAATTTTGATCCTTTCGCATATCCCAAACGGCTGTGAGAATCAAAAATTCATCTACGCCATAAACTGCATAAACGACCTTAAAATTATAAAATCTGGCTCCAAAATCCACCTTGCTATCGATACTTTAATGCATAGAAACGGACTTTTACTAAACGAACTAAGCGAGGCGGTAAAAATCATCAAGCAAAGGGATTTGAAACTTTGCGGAGCATATACACATTTTCGCTCGGCAGATGAACTAAACGCTGATTATTACGTGCAAAAACAAAATTTCAAACTCGCAAAAAAGGCTTTGAGCGAACTTGGTTTTTCAAATTTGCTTTTTCACTCTCACGCTTCATCGGCTTTTGAACGTATGAACGAATTTGATGATGATTGCGTAAGAATCGGCATCGCACAGTTTGGCTACGCACAATTTGCCAAAGACTTAGCCCTAAAACCCGTGCTTAGCCTTTGGGCAAAAAAAATCAGCCAAAGACTTTTAAAAGCGGATTGTAGCGTTGGTTATGGGGCTAAATTCACAGCCAAAAACGATATACAAATTGCCACTTACGACCTTGGTTATGGTGACGGACTTTTAAGATATAATGGCGTGGGCGAACTTTACATGGCAAATAAAGAAAAAATGCTTGGCAAAATGAGTATGGATAGCTTTTCATGCAAAGACTGCGGTGAGTGGATCTGTGTCTTTGATGACGCAAGAATATGGGCAAATTTTTTTAACACTATCGAATACGACATACTCGTCAAACTAAGCCCTTTTATAAATAGAAAATTCGTTTAAGTTCTTAACAAAAATTACCAAATTTGATAAATTTTGATCCAAATTTGATAGCACAAATTCCAAATCTAAAAATTTTAGCACTTCAAATTTGATGAATTTCAAAGCCAAATTTGATAAATTCCAGCTATCAAATTTGATGAATTTTCAAAGCTAAATTTAATAAATCCTAACTATCAAATTTGACACAAAAAAACACTTTGAAAAATCCACAGAGTGGGCGAAACAAAGCTAAAAA
>JAILCJ010000183.1 GCA_024680445.1 Campylobacter sp. | reverse complement strand
AAATATGTATTTTTAGATAATCAAAACATAGATATAAAAAAATCTGTAAATAAAATAAAAAAACACTTTATTTTTGGTAATAAAATAGATTATAGATATTTGCTTTTTGCTCAAATTTGGCGATATTGCCAAATACTTGATATACAAATTGGCGATTTAGAATATCTAAGAAAAACATTGAAATTTTCAAAAAAAGATTTCAAAATAGCCAAAAAATGCGTATTTAATCTAAAAGACATAAAAGATAAAAAAGTGCTAAAAACTTTTGATGAATTTAATAAATTCGTCGAACTCAGCACACAATACAAAAACAAAAGCATAAAACACATAGGAATTTATGCCAATATGAGCTCTGGCAAATCAACCTTTGTCAATGCTTTGCTAGGGTATGATTATCTACCAGCTAGAAACGAAGCCACCACGGCGTGTGTCACTAGTGTTTATGATTGTGATTTTGCTAGCAAAGCGCTAGGAATTGCCATAAAAGAAAATCAAATTTATGATATCAATGATAATATTAATGCAAATATCATAGATGAATACAATTCTAAAGTCGATCACATAATTTTACGAGCAGATTTGGACAATATAAGCAATCTCAAAGCTATATTGGCTGTGCACGATACCCCCGGTGTAAATAATAGCCTTATAGATGCACACAAGGTTATTACTATGGATTTTTTTAGCAAAAACAAAATGGATATGATTATATATGTAGCAAATGCTGAGCATTTAGGTACCGATGATGACAAAGCTTTGCTTAATGATTTAAAAGAAAAAATATTGCCAAACTCAAATGCAAAAGTGCTTTTTGTGATAAATAAATTTGATTGCATCGATACCCAAAAAGAAAACAAAGATGAAATCATAGCAAAATATAAAAATTTCTTGGCAAATTTAGGCTATGAAAATCCACAAATTTATCCACTTTCATCAAAAGCAGCTAGGCTTTTTAAAATGGCGATAAAAGATAAGACAAATTTATTTAGCGAGAGTGAAATTGATAGCTTTATACCTTTCATAAATAAATTTACAAAACGAGTATGTCTAGATGAAAACAATTATAATCAAAATATAAAAGGGGATATAAAGTTTGAAGGTGAGCTAGTAGAGTTAAGCAGACTAAATTTAGCTCTTAAAAATACTGGTCTAACTAGACTAGAACAAGATATGGAAAACATTCTCACAAAGGACTAAAATGACGGAGGTAAATCTTTTTTATAATCCATTTTTGAAAGAAGTGGATTTATTGGTTGATGGTGAAAAGGCTAATCTGCCTAAAATTTGGGGCGAAAAAACTTGCAAAGAACTTTATTTATGGGCTAAGGATTTTTATGATGAATTAGAAAAAAAATATAATGATTCAGAATATACAATAAACTTTCAAGGTATTATGAGAGATTATGAATTTTTAGAAGATGCTTTAAAAGAAAGAAAAGGTAGGGCCAAATTTACATTAAAAGGCAAAGAAAATTGCATTTATGCAAAAAATCAACTAGAAAAATTAAAAGAAATTTTTGTTGAAATCCAAAAGACTAGTCCTTATGGACAACTAAAAAGCGATGAAATAAAAAATCACTTTGAAATGGCCACATCAAATGACTTTGAAATAGCTGTGGTCGCTACAATGTCTAGTGGTAAATCCACTTTAATCAATGCTATGCTAGGTAGAGAATTACTGCCAGCTAGAAACGAAGCTACTACCGCAACTATAGCAAAAATTTACGATGAAGATGGTATGGCAAATTTCACAGCTATAGTCAAAAACGCCAAAGGCGAACAAATACAAACATTTGAAAATTTCACTTTAAAAGAGATGGAAGAAGTAAATACTAACGGCAATAAAAAAGAAGGTGAAAGCGATGAAGAAGCCGCCCAAAGACCATCTACCATAGAAATACATGGAGATATAGTAGGAATAGATTCGAGCAATATTCGTCTTGTTTTATCTGATACTCCAGGCCCAAATAACTCTCAAAGTCAAGAGCATAAAGAGCACACACATGGACTTTTAAACAAAGAATACAAGCCTATGATTTTGTATGTTCTAAATGCTACTCAAATAGCTACAAATGATGATAATTTATTGTTGCAGGCTGTTTCAAAAGCTATGCAAGCTGGCGGAAGACAATCGCAAGAACGCTTTATGTTTATCTTAAACAAAGCAGACGCATTAGACCCGGGTAAAGGTGAAACAATAGAAAATGTAATACAAAAAATAAAAATATATTTAGAAAAACA
>JAILCJ010000173.1 GCA_024680445.1 Campylobacter sp. | reverse complement strand
TAACAGATATGAGTTATATGTTTTATGAGTGCGAAATTTTCGATCAGCCTTTAAATAATTGGAATACAAGCAAGGTATCAAATTTTAGTTTTATGTTTTATGGTTGTAAAAATTTTAACCAGTCCCTAAACGACTGGGATACTAGCAAAGTCACAGATATGGGCTTTATGTTCAATGAATGCGAAAATTTCAATCAGCCTTTAGACAAGTGGAATACTAGCAAAGTGACAAAAATGTCTGCGATGTTTCGTGGTTGTATAAATTTCAATCAAAATATTAATAGCTGGGATATTAGCAAGGTCAGTGATATGGGCGAAATGTTTAAGGGTTGCAAAAATTTCAATCAGCCCTTAAATGACTGGGATACTAGCAAAGTCGGTGATATGGGCGAAATGTTTAGGGATTGCGATAGTTTTAATCAGCCTTTAAATGATTGGAAAATAGACCAGGCAGAAAACATACTAGATAGTGTGCTTGGTGCTGTAAATAAAAATTTTGATAAAAATCAAATCGAGCAAAAAAATGGAAAATATAAGCCAAAAAACAAAAAGACTTTAATGCTCTTGGTTCGTGATGAGAGCGTAAATCTGGGCGAGATTGACACTGGTGAGATTACAGATATGAGCGAGCTATTTAAATGGAGCGATAGAAAAAATTTTGAGGGCATTGGGGTTTGGGATACTAGCCATGTAAAGAATATGCAAGAAATGTTTCATGGGTGCAAAAATTTCAACGAGCCCCTAGGTGACTGGGATACGAGCCAAGTAAATAATATGCAAGGAATGTTTTGGGATTGCCAAAATTTCAATCAGCCACTAAATAGCTGGAATGTCGCCCAAGTCGTCAATATGAGAGCGATGTTTTCTAGGTGCCAAAATTTCAATCAGCCTCTAAATACATGGAATACAAGCCGGGTCACAACTATGGTGGCAATGTTTTCTAAATGTGAAAATTTCAATCATCCTTTAAATCTCTGGGATACTAGCAAGGTAACAGAAATGAGCTGGATGTTTGCTGGGTGCCAAAATTTCAATCAAGCTTTAAATGATTGGAATGTGGATAAAGTAACAGATATGAGCGGAATGTTTGATGAATGCTGGATTTTCAATCAGCCTCTAAATAACTGGAACACGAGTAAAGTTACAAATATGAGTTTGATGTTTTCAGGGTGCAAAAATTTCAATCAGCCACTAAATGACTGGGATATCAGCAATGTGGAGTATATCTATGGTATGTTTGCTGGGTGTCAAAATTTCAATCAGCCCATAAACAGCTGGAATATCGCCAAAATAACAAATATGAATGGTATGTTTCGTTGGTGTGAAAATTTCAATCAGCCACTAAATGACTGGGACGTGGGTAATATAACGAGCATGGATGTGATGTTTGAAGGATGCAAAAACTACAATCAGCCACTAAACGACTGGGATTTGGACAAGGTGCTAGTAATCAGCGATGATGTGATTGAGATTTTGAATAAAAACTTTGATAAAAGCAAAATAGAGCAAAAAAATGGCAAATATAAGCCCAAAAATAAAACTTCACTAATGCTACTGGCTCGTGATGAAAGCGTAAATTTGGGCGAAATCGATACTAGCGAGATTACTAATATGAGTGGCATTTTTAGTGAGAGTCATAGGAAAAATTTCGATGGCATAAGGACTTGGGATATCAGCAAGGTAAAGAATATGAACTCTATGTTTTTGGGGTGCCAAAATTTCAATCAGTCTTTAAGCAACTGGAACCTTAGCAAGGTAAAAGACACTGATGGTATGTTTCGGAGAACTCCCATAGAGCATAAATTTTTGCCTAAACAATTGCGAGAATAAAACTCCGATTTTTTCGGCTGAGACTATTTTTGCCTTTATTGAAAAACTAGCTAAGATTTTAAAAGTCAAGCTTTAATAAATAAATCTCATATGCTATAAAGCTTAAAATAGGCTTTTTGCTCCGATTTTCACCTTTTGGCAAGGCAAACTCACCACGCCAAATGGTGGGAATTATAAAATTTCATCTAATCTAAACTAAAAAATACAAAAAATAAATTTATAAAAATATAGCTGTAATTTCAATATTAAATTTATCAAAAGGATTTGATTGTGAGTTTATTTAAACTTTAAAAAAAGATGAACTAAAAAAGTTTTTATGATATGAACACTAGTGCTATTATGGATATGAGCAGCCTTTCAATTGGTTTGTTAAAGAAAATTTGATGGCATAGAGACTTGAGACACTAGCCATGTAACAAATACGAATGATATGTTTTTGAGCTATCTTATAAAAGACGAACTTAAAGCAAACGAAAGTAAGAAAATGAGGAAAATATCTTAATTTATCTTTACTTAAACATAACAAAGAATCTTAATTTTATATGCTAAATTTGATAAATTCAAAAGCAAATTTGATATCCAAAAAAATCCACAGAGTAGCCAAAACACGAATAAAACAAGCAAATTTTGCACGAAAATACAAAATTTGCTATCAAGTATTTATCCAAGTCTTTGTCCGTGGCAAACGATGTCAAGACCCACTCTTTCTTGCGAGATGTCTACTCTTAAACCTAGAATTTTATCTATGATTTTTAGCAAAACAAAACTTAGCAAACCGCTGTAAAGCACTGCCACACCGATGCCAAGAAGTTGAGTTGACACCGATCCACTTGCCGCACTTATGGTTTCGTTGCAAAACACAGCAGTTAGCACGGAGCCGACTATACCGCCCACGCCATGGATACCAAAGGCGTCCAAGCTATCATCATAGCCGAGTTTGTTTTTGACAATGGTTACCATATAAAAGCAAATTACTGGCGTGATGACACCTATAGCTATCGCACCGCCAACGCCCACGAATCCAGCCGCCGGCGTGATTCCGACTAGTCCGCACACGGCACCACTGGCAAAACCCAAAGCCGAGGGCAAAGTGCGATGCAAAAGCTCCATGCCAAGCCAAACCAAGGCAGCAACGGCGGTTGCGATTTGAGTAGTTAGCATAGCCATGGCAGCACGCCCATCCCCAGCCACGGCACTTCCAGCATTAAAACCAAACCAGCCAAACCAAAGCAAAGCCACGCCGACAAGGGTCAAAACGAGATTATACGGGGGCATGGCTTCTTTTTTATATCCTACCCTCTTGCCAAGCATTAAAGCCCCAACCAGCCCTGCTATACCGGCATTTATGTGAACGACGGTGCCACCTGCGTAGTCAAGTTCGCCGTGCCCTGCTAGCCAGCCTGTGCTTTGCCAAACCCAGTGGGCTGATGGCGCATATACAAGCAGGCTCCAAAGTGCGATAAATAGGCAAAATGCACTAAATTTCATACGCTCCGCAAAGGCGCCTGTGATGATGGCTGCCGAAATCACGGCAAAAGTCATCTGAAAAAAGACAAAAAGTGCCTCTGGTATGGTGTTTGCGTTTTCATGCACGCTCACTTTTTCGTTTGAGACGAACAAATCATGCAAAAACACCATGTCAAACCCGCCACTTAGGGCATTTCCGCTAGTAAAAGCTATCGAATACCCAAAGGCAACCCAAGTAACGCTCACTATCCCGGCAACGACAAAATTTTTCATCATCAAAGCCAAAATGTTTTTCTTTCTTACCATACCGGCGTAAAATAACGCAATGCCCGGCACCGTCATAAGCAAAACAAGCGGAGCGGATATGAGTATCCAAGCCGTATCACCGCTGTCTATCTGACTACTTTGCACCACCGTGCTAGCTTCGTTTTTTGCAAAAAGTGTAGTTGTAAATGCCAAAAAAAGCAAAAATTTTCTAAAATTCATTTTTCTTATCCTTTTTTATATAAATATTTTCTGAAAAAATATTTTTTTATAAGCAATCTAAAAATTATTAGATAGCCTCATCATCTTTTTCGCCTGTTCGTATACGAATAACCTCGTCTATCGTTCTTACGAATATCTTACCGTCCCCAGTACTACCGGTTTTGGCAGATTTTAAAATCGCGTCTATAACCTTTTGAAGCAATTCATCTTTTACAGCAATTTCTATTTTTAACTTTGG
>JAILCJ010000139.1 GCA_024680445.1 Campylobacter sp. | reverse complement strand
AGATGCCGATATCGAACGCAGATTTAAATTGCTAGGTATTAAATTTAAAAGTTGCAGAAATCACGCTATCGTAGTTCACTTATACCACAAATCAAATTTCGATGAAAATATCTCAAATGCCATGCTAAAACTTATGCATTCAAAGGGTGATAATTATTTTTGCAAAAATGGAATAAAAAAAGATTTTAGTTAAACTTTCATTCACCTCAACTTAACAATTTTTAAATTTTACTTAGCCAAAATAAACTAAATTATAAAACATGCAACATAAACAACATGAAAGAACTTAGATTTTTAACTAAAAAAGTTAGCATAATTATCAAAAAATTCTTTTTTCAAGTCCAAATTCTACTGCAAATTTTGCAAGTTCTAAGGTAGCGTCTATAAATTTAAATTCATCCAAAAGATATGGCAAAAACATTGGAATTTCCGTGCAAGCAGCTATATAAACATCGGCTTTTATGCTTTTTAAAGTATCTCTCATAAGTTCAACAAATTCAGTAGTTTTCCCAGCCTTTACACCATCATAAATGCACGACATTATATTATCTTGCTGTTTTTGGCTAAACGAAACACTATTTAGTCCATATTCGCAAAGAATTTTATCATACACGCCGGCTTTTTTTGTGCCACTAGTTGCGATAACTGCTATATCCTTAGCATTTGGATAAGCAAGTTTTAGTGCATTAACCGCTGTTTTTGCGATGTGTATGATATCAACTCCGACTTGTTTTTCTATCTCATCTGCAAAAAAATGAGCCGTATTACAAGGCATTAAAATAGCTTGTGCTCCGGCATTTTTAAGCAAAGTAGCACTTTGAATCAACTTTGGCAAAGGACTTTCGCCAAGACCGAGTATATACTGGGTCCTATCCTCGATCTGTGCGAAACTATCTATAATAATATGCAAATGGTCTTGATCGCAATTTGCAGGAGTTAGGGCTATGATTTTTGAATACAAATCAGCAGTGGCCAAAGGCCCCATGCCGCCCAAAATTCCAAGAGTTTTCACTATTTTCTCCAAATTTCTTCGTTGAGTTCACCCTCGCTTTTTGCAACTACAAGCGAACCTGCCACATCGCCAACGACGTTCATCGCTGTTCGTCCCATATCTAAAATAGCGTCTATGCCAAGTATCATGCCATAAGCAACTGCGACCGAACCTTCAACTTTTAAGCCAACAGATTCAAGCACCATAAGCAACATTAACGCCCCAGCACCAGGCACGCCAGCCGTTCCGATAGATGCTAAAACAGCGGTCAAAATAACCGTAAGCTGTGCCGCCATATCGAGCGGATGACCTGTTATATTTGCTATAAAAATCGCACAAACACCAAGATAAATAGTCGTTCCGTCCATATTTATGGTTGCACCAACTGGTATGGTAAAGCCTATGACACTTTTTGAAACACCCATTTGTTTTTCAAGTGTATTTATAGAAACTGGTATGGTAGCACCTGATGAACGCGTAACAAAGGCTGTTATCATCGGCTCTCTAACCTTTTTTAAGAAAATTATCGGACTTAGTTTAAAAACTAAACATATCACACAATAAACGCAAAAAATTTGCAAAGCAAGTCCGATATAAACGCCCAAAGTAACACTTGCAAGTGGTCCAAAAGCTTGTGGCCCATTGTTAGAAAAAACAATAAAAATTAAGGCGAAAACACCGATAGGTGCGTACTGCATGATCCAACCAACTATTTTAAACATAACCTGACTCATGGCGTCAAAAAAGTTAAACATAGTATCGGCTGAATTTTTTATCCTTTCGTCTTTGCTATCACGACAAAACGCCAAGGCAATACCAAAAAATATGCAAAAACAAATTATCGGTAAAACTTCGCCTTTTGCGATAGAATTAAAAGGATTTGTTGGAATAATATTTAACAAAATATCAACAATCGAAGTCTGCTTGGCTTCTTTTGCGACAGCTTGAATATTTGCCAGCTCCATGCTAGAACCCGGTGCTATAACATCTGCTACAAGCAAACCAACACTGATAGCAAAAAATGAAGTTACTAAATAATAAACAACAATTTTTAAACCAACCTTGCCAAGATTTGCCGGCGAAATAGAACTTGTTCCGACTATAAGCGTACAAATAATGACTGGCACCATTATCATTTTAAGCAATCTAACAAACAAATCGCCAAATGGCTTTAAAAAAGCCTCAACTCCACTTGCATTTTGAAATATCACTCCGCAAATGGCACCAAAAATCAAGCCTATTAATATACGAATTAACAAATTTGATTTAAAATAAAAATCAAAGAAACCTGCTTTCGAATCCATTTTTCTCCCCTCTTTTTTGTGAAATTTAAATGGGATTTTAACATTTAAAAATAAAAAATAAGATTAAATTTTTGAAATTTATTAAATTTTTTGTAGAATTTGTTTTATTTCAGTTAAAAATTTTTAAAAATGTTCATAAAAACTATTTTAAACTTTGTATAAAATCCGCCAAAGCCTCGATATCTTCATCACTTAATGGTTTGCTAACTGGTTTCATAAGCATACCCATTTTATACTTATTTAGTTTATCTTTATAGCCTTTCATACTTTCTATGATTTGCTCTTTGTTAAAAGTTGTTAGTGCTGGAACTTTATTGTTAAAAACTTTTTCAGCTTTTAAACCATGACATGCTACACATTTTTTATAAAGTTCTTCGCCATTAGCACCAAAAACATGAGTTATAAAAGATACAACTATGGCAAATATAATAAGAATTCTTTTCATTTTAACGCCTTTAAAATTTCTGCGAATTATACACAAATAAAAATAAAACAAAACTTGCCTTATTTTTTTAAAATAATGTTTTAAAATTTTTAGATATAATCTCATCCATGAACTCAAAAAAAGCATTATTTTTAGACAGAGACGGCGTTATAAACGAAGATATGGGCTATGTTAGCAAATGCGAAAACTTTGTATTTATAGACGGAATTTTCGAAAGTTTAAAAGAATTCGCAAAGTCTGGATATACCCTAATCATAATCACGAATCAATCAGGCATAGGCAGGGGTTATTATAGCCTTGAAGATTTCGAAATTTTAAACAAATTTATGCTTGAAAAATTTAAAAGCCAAGGCATAAATATCGCCAAAGTATGTTTTTGTCCTCATGCACCAGAAAGCAATTGTCAATGTCGCAAACCCAAACCAAAAATGATACTAGACAGTGCAAAAGAATTTGACATAGATCTAAAAAAATCTATAATGATAGGCGACAAACAAAGTGATATGGATGCTGCTATAAACGCTGGTGTTGGCAGACATTACTTGCTTGATGGCATAAAATTTAAAAATGTAAGAGATGTATTTAATCTAATAAAAAAGGAAAAAACATTATGAATTTAGAAGGCAAAAAAATCGTAATTACCGGTGGTGCGGGCTTTATCGGCTCGTCTTTGGCTAACTTTTTTGATAAAAAATTTAAAAAAACAAAAGTTTTAGTTGTGGATAAATTTAGAAGTAACGAAACTTTTAGCAACGGAAATTTGAAAAGTTTCGGACATTTTAAAAATTTATTAGGCTTTGGTGGTGAAATTTACGCCGGTGATATCAACTGCGAAAAAACTTTGAAAAAAATCGCAAAATTTAAACCAGATATCATTTTTCACGAAGCTGCCGTTTCAGATACCACCGTCAAAGAACAAGACGAACTTATAAAAACAAATGTCAACGCCTTTGTATCCTTGCTTGAAATTTGCGAAAAAGTGGGTGCAAAGATGATTTATGCTAGTTCAGCAGCAACTTATGGCAATGCACCAAGTCCGCAAAAAGTCGGATTTGAGATGCCAAACAATGTCTATGGTTTTAGCAAACTTGCCATGGATCACATAGCAAAAAAATATGCCAAAAAAGGGCTTGGAGTTGTGGGATTGAGATATTTTAATGTTTATGGCAAGGGTGAATTTTACAAAAATACAACCGCTTCTATGGTCTTACAATTTGGACTTCAAATTTTAAGCGGAAAAGCTCCAAAACTCTTTGAAGGTAGCGATAAAATCAAAAGAGATTTTGTATATATAAAAGATATCATAAGAGCAAATTTGAAAGCCATTGACGCAAAAAGTGGCGTTTATAATGCAGCAACAGGCAAGGCAAGGAGTTTTCAAGATATTGCCGATATCTTACAAAAAGAATTAGGCACAAATTACGGCAACACTTACATAAAAAATCCTTTTATCGGTTCTTATCAGTTTCATACCGAAGCAGATATGAGTAAAAGTGCTGAAATTTTGGAATTTGAAAGCGAGTGGGAGCTTGAAGACGGCATAAAAGATTATGTGCCAGAAATAAAAAGAATTTTTAAAGAAGAATTAAATGGCTAAAATTTTAGTAGTCGGCGATCTTATGCTAGATCACTATATTTGGGGAAATTGCGATAGAATTTCACCAGAAGCACCCGTTCAAGTCGTAAAGATAAAAAACGAAACTTACAGACTAGGCGGTGCTGGTAATGTCGTAAAAAACTTGCTTAGTTTTGGTGCCGATACATACATAGCAAGCGTGCTTGGCGACGACGAAACTGGTAAAAAGATAAAAAATATGCTTGATGAAATCGGTGCAAACAGCTCACGCATAATGACGCAAATAGGACGCGAAAGCTCTATAAAAAGCCGTGTAATGGCTACTCACCAGCAAGTTGTTCGCATAGACAAAGAAAGCGTTGCAACGATAGAAAATGAAGAAAAATTTATAGAAAATACCTGCGAAAATTTGCAAAATTTTGACGCTGTTTTACTTAGTGATTATGGCAAAGGAGTGCTTAGCAAAAGCGTTTGCGAGGGCATTATAAAATCATGCAACAAGCTTAATATACCTATTTTAATAGACCCAAAAGGTAGCGATTATACAAAATACAGCGGTGCAACCCTTCTAACACCAAACAAAAAAGAAGCCAGCGAGGCAACGGGCATAAAAATAAATGACGAAAAATCCCTAATTTTAGCGATTTCAAGACTAAAAGAAATAACAAATTTGCGTTATTCTATCATCACGCTTTCAGAAGCCGGCATTGCTTTATACGATAAAAATTTAGAAATTTTTCCAGCCAAAGCAACGGAGGTATTTGATGTAACGGGTGCCGGAGATACGGTTTTAGCAACACTAGGCTTTATGTTAGCAAGTGGTGCAGATATAAAAGAAGCTATAAAAATCGCAAATCTTGCCGCCGCTGTCGTTGTCGCCAAGGTCGGTAGTGCAACCGCAAATTTCAGCGAAATAGAAAAACTTTTACAAGAACGAACCAGCGAGCAGTTTGAAGAAAAAATAAAAACCGCCGATGAGGCACTTGAAATTTTATCTCGCAGAGACGATAAAAAGCTTGTTTTTACCAATGGTTGTTTTGATATTATTCATGCCGGACACGTTAAATATCTTGCAAAAGCACGAGATTTTGGCGATATTTTAGTAGTTGGCTTAAACTCTGACGCCTCGGTAAAAAGGCTAAAAGGCAACGAACGTCCGATAAATTCACAATCCGATAGAGCCAGCGTGCTTAGCTCCCTTGGCTTTGTTGATTATGTCATTATATTTGATGAAGACACGCCTTTTAATCTCATAAACAAATTAAAACCGGATATTTTGGTAAAAGGTGCGGATTATATCGGCAAAGAAGTCGTTGGTCAAAGCATAGTTGATGATGTAAGACTTGTCGATTTTGTCGAGGGCAAAAGCACAAGCGCAATTATCGAAAAGATAAAAACACAAAAATAAAACAAAAGGTTAAAAATGCAAATAAACGAAATGATAAATTCAGAATTAAACGGGCATTTAGCGGTAGTTAAAAATATGTCAAATTTGATACCACAAATACAAAAAGCTTGCGATTTATGCGTGCAAAGCCTAAAAAATGGCGGAAAAATCTTGATATGTGGCAACGGCGGAAGCGCAGCAGACGCACAACATTTTGCAGCCGAACTTACAGGTAGATACAAAACCGAACGCGCCCCACTCCCAGCCATAGCCCTTACCACCGATACTTCTGCACTAACGGCTATCGGCAACGACTATGGTTATGACGATGTTTTTTCAAGGCAATTTTTAGCACTAGCAAAAAAAGGCGATTTGCTTTTTGGAATTTCAACTAGCGGAAACAGTAAAAACGTCATAGATACCATAAATGCGGCTAAAAAATTAGGCGTTGGAGTGGTCGGTCTAAGCGGAAAAAGCGGTGGAGCCATGAAGGCACTTTGCGATGTAAATCTAATCGTCCCAAGCGACGATACACCACGCATACAAGAAATGCATATTTTTATGATACATAGCATTTGCCAAGCTGTGGATATGGCGTTTTAGCCTGATTTAAACAAATTTGATTTTAAACTTAACAATATAATTGGGTGATTAAAGCTATCACCCAAAAATTTTATAACTAAAATAGATACGGAGCTATATTTAAGACAAGTGCTGGTGCGTTTTCAAAGATTTTAAGGGTATCGTTTGCGATTATATCACCTTCTTTGTTATCAAATTTTAAATCACAAACACTTTTTTCTCCGACTTTTTTAAGCAAACCTATTTCATTAAACAAAGCATCTAAATCAGCGATATTCTCGTTTTTTTCAAAAAATTTACTCAATGTGCCGTCTATTTGAACCTTGCCATTTAAGACCAAAGTTTCGCTGATATTTGACAAATCGTCTTTAAGCGAACCAGTAGATGAAATGTGTAAATTTGATTCTATTTTACTGCTACCGCTTTCATTTTTGAAACTTAATTCATCTACATCAAATTTACCGGCTTTGTTAAAAAATTGTGCGATAAGCGCATTGTTTTCTTGCTCATTATTTGCAAAGTTATTTATCTTGTTTACAGCATCAATATCAACATTTTTAAGAGAAGCGTTTAGTTTAACATCTTTGATTTTAGCGTTATTTACGACTAAGTTTTTAAAAGTAACTACTCCGGCACAATCTGCAATTTTTGTATCATTGCCTACAAATTTAGCACTATCTTCTGATTTTAAGTCATTAAAGCTCATACTTACTTCATAACCAGAAAAATTTAGGCTTTCTATGCTGTATTTGCCTTTTTGCGGTGGAAAAATTTCAAATTTGTCTATATTATCAAGGTCTATGCCGTTTTCATATTCGATAGAAAATTTGCCATTTTTAGAACTAAATTTGACCGGATTTTCTATGCCTTCTTCGACAACTAACATATTTAAATCCAAATCTTCATAAGCAAATTCAAGAAAATTAAGTTTAACTTCATCTTGCGTATCAAAACTAATACTTAAAGCTTTACTTTTAAAAGATTCTTCACCTTCTTTAAAATCAATATCTGTAAATTTTACAACACTTTTTTGGCTTTTATCGATCTTTACGGTAGTTTCTACCTTTGCTAAAGAATCGCTTATTAGCACATCTTTTAAAATTTTAGCCATATCGTCATCTAAAATTTTTACATCTGTATGTATTTTAAAACCGCTAAACAAGGACAAAATGCTATGTTGCACAGTACTTTGCAAACCTAGTTTTATATTTTTATCCATCATCGATTCTTGACCATAAAATTCAAATTTCAAATTTGCATTTGAACTAAAAAAACCTTTATCATACGAACTTTCAAGTACTTTTATGTTTTTAGTATCTTTTAAAGAAGCAACGGCTGCTTCAAAACTTTCTTCTGCTTTTTCACAGGCAAAGTAATTAACTCCAATAACAACGCCTATGCCTATAAGCAATATACTTAAAATTTTATTCATTTTCTATCCTTATTTTTTTGTGTAATTTTTTGTAAAAACAGCCAAATTCCGCCAAGTAAAGCAAACATAAATATCGGCATTATCCAGCCATGTTCACCAAAGTATTCACCCATACTCATGAAAACACCGCCTGCATAAAAGCTTCCAAAACCGACTATCACAGCCCAAAGGACAGAAGCAAATATGTTTAAAATGGTGAATTTTTGCATGGGATACTTTGTAAGACCGATAGCGATAGGCACAAGAGTTTTTACGCCATAAATATATTTTTGCAAAAATATAATAATATCGCCACGTTTTTTCATAAGCAAGTGCGAATACGCAAATTTTCGTCTTTGTTTTTTTATTATCCCAGCAATTGATGCCTTGTTGTAACGACCCATATAAAATAGTATCATATCACCAAGAGCATTTGCCAAGGCAGCTATTGCTACACAAATATAAATGTCCATTTTGCCCGCATAACTAAGCACGCCAGCAGCGATTAACACGACCATACCGCCGCCAAAACTATATAAAAACAAAAATGCGTATCCATAAGTTGTCAGATCACTAAGTGTTTCTTGCATTTTGCCTCTCTACTTCAAAATCGCATTAACAAGTTGGTCGTAAGCGTAGCCACTTTGAAGTATATTTTCATCTCTAACGTCTATCATAGCACCGCCAAAACTAGCTCCGGCAAAAAAACCGGCGTTTGCAGCATAGGCATAAATGTCGCTTGTAAAATTGATATCGGTTGTTTTTTGCACATTGCGTCCGCCGTCTCCATAACTAAACGAAGCGTCGGTATTTATAGTAAATTTAGATTCATTTATATCTTCAACAAGTTGATCTTTTAAGATGAAAAGCACCAAAGATGAATTTTCATAGCCAACTTGCACCCCAAAACTTCCCCCGCTAATACTTACCGAAATAAGCTCTCGTTCGCCTTGCGGATTTACTATCATCACGCCATCGCCAGCCATACCGCCAACGACAAAACCGACTTTTTTGATATTTGGAAATATTATTACGGCTTTGGCTTGTTTTGAAAGCTTACTAAAAGGTGAGTTTTGATTTGCTTTTATCGTGTTTAAATAGGCATTTGCCGAGCTAAGCACGATATCTTCACCGCCAAACAAAGAAACAACTAAAACAAAAATTAGTAAAATTTTTTTCACTTTTTCGTCCTATTTTGCGTAATCAACTGCACGAACTTCACGGATGACATTTACCTTTATCTCACCCGGATATTGAACCTTGTCTTCTATCTCTTGCGCAATTTCTTTTGCTACAAGAACAGCTTCATCATCATTTATAAGTTTTGCATTTGCTATGACCCTTATCTCTCGTCCCGCATTTATCGCATAAGCTTGTTTTATACCATCCTTGCTTTTTGCTATATTTTCTATCTCTTCAACCCGCTTCAAAAAGCTTTCAAGCACTTCTCGTCTTGCTCCCGGTCTTGCCGCACTCAAAGCATCTGCCGCACAAACCGCTGCACTCTCAACGCTTGTTGCCTCTTCGTGTCCGTGGTGAGCATAGATAGCATTTATAACAACTGGATGTTCTTTGTAACGTTTACAAATTTCACCACCCAAATCCACATGCGAACCCTCATACTCGTGGGTTAAAGCCTTGCCTATATCATGAAGCAAACCAGCTCTTCTTGCAAGTTTGGTATCGCCTCCAGTTTCGGCTGCGATTATCCCGGCTAAATGTGCCACTTCAAGGCTGTGAGCAAGGGCATTTTGTCCGTAACTTGCTCTGAATTTTAATTTTCCTATTAGTTTGATTATTTCTGGATGAATTTTATTTAAACCAAGGTCCATAACGACATTTTCGCCCTCTTCTATGACACTTTGTTCAAATTCTTCGCTTACTTTTTTGTGAAGTTCTTCTATTCTAGCTGGTTGAATTCTGCCATCTTCAACCAAAAGTTCGATAACCCTTGTTGCTATCGCACGACGATAAAGGTTAAAACTGCTTAAAATTATCGCATTTGGCGTATCGTCTATGATAACATCAACGCCTAAAACCATTTCAAGAGTCTTGATATTTCGTCCCTCTTTGCCGATTATCCGACCTTTTAATTCATCATTTTTTATATTTACAACATTTATAAGTCTTTCTGTCGCAAATTCACCTGCAAAACGCGAAGTTGCTTGTGCCAAAATGTAATTAACCCGCTTTTTAACCTCTTTTTTGGCTTCTTCTTCATTTTTACGAACTATATGTGCTATGTCTGCACGGCTTTTTTCTTCAACCCTTTTTAACACCTCTTCACGGGCTTCTTCTTGGGTCAAACCAGCCGAACGTTCAAGCACCTTCAAGGCTTCATTTACTTTATTTTGATAAACATTTTTTAAGCTTACACCTTCTTCATAAACCGACTTGGCATCGCTTTTTTCACGCTCCAAAGCATTTTTACCATCGTTTAAAATTTCTTGTTCGTTTAACAAAAATTGCTCTTTTTTGCTTAATTCATCAAATTTGGATGAATATTCTTTTTGAAGTTTTGAAGTTTTTTCTTCGTATTTTTTCTTTGCCTCAAATTCAGCTTCTTGGACTGAAATTTTGGAATTTTTTAAGACCAACTCCGCTTCATATTCTATCGCCTTGGCCTTGGCCTTGGCTTGTTCAAGAAATATGTTGTAGTTGGCGTCGTTTATCTTTTTGGCGTAGAGGTAACCTACCCCAATCCCCACAACACCGGCACCTAAGCCTACTAAAATTTCTATCATCGATTCCTCTTTTGACATAAAATTTGTTTGGAGTTAAATAATAATCACAACTTATATCGTGCTCTTCGCTAAGAATTTGGCTTGTAAAATTTTCATTTTTTTGCACAAAAACTATCAGCGGTTTATAAGGCAACGAAGCAAAGAATCTATCATAATATCCAACGCCATGCCCTATCCTTTTCATAGCTCCGTCAACTCCAACGCACGGAACTACCGCCATATCTATGCGTTTTTTAAAGCGTTTTGAACCAAGCGGGGTTCTAAGCTTAAATTTACTAACATAAAAAGGTAACTTTAATCTTACCATTTCTAAGCTAAGACCTACCATAAATGGGATAAATATTTCGCATTTTCTTGCCAAATCTTTACGAAGTCTATACACATCTGGCTCATAAAAAAGTGGCATATATAGCAAAATTCGCTTTGAATTTGTAAAATCTATAAGCTTTATCAAATTTGATAATAAAGCATAATGAGATGCTTTTGCAGAAATTTGACTGCGAAATTTCAAATTTGAAAGCGATTTTTTTCTAAACTCTTGTTTTTCCAACTTTAACACTCATTTTAGTAAGTTTTAGTATAATTTTATCCAATTTTTTTTAAAGGATACAAATGAAATTTAAAATTTGCATTATAGCATTTGTTAGTGCATTTTTGATTTTTGGTTGTGGCAATAACGATAAAAAACAAGACCAAAACCAAACGAGTCAAGCACCAAAAAAAGTATTTAAAGATATTACTTTAAATTTATTAAACGATCAAAACATTACCTTAAAAGGTAGAGAAAATGACGGACTAATCATCAAAAATAACGATAAAGCGACCATGTTTATCTTTTTTGCAACTTGGTGTCCGCCATGCAAAGCAGAAATTCCGCACATAAACAATCTTCACGAAAAATTCAAAGACGATTTAAACATTATCGCTGTTTTGCTAGAAGATAAAAATCCGCAAGAAGTAAAACAATGGGCAAAGGACTTTGGCGTAAAATACAACATAGCAGTTGGCAAGGGCAATTTTGAGTTTGAAAGCCTTATCGGTGGTGCGCCGGGCTTACCATCATCTGCCATCTTTAAAGCAAATGGAGACTTTTTTAACGGCTTTACAGGTCTTATGCCAGAAGAAATGCTAGAAAGCGAAATCGAAAAGGCGATAAAATAATGCTTGGTTTTTTTAAAAAAATCACTCAACTAAAAAGCGAAAAAAAACTTACAAAAGATAGCCTTGAAGAATTGCTTCTTGAAGCTGATATAGCCTATGAAATCATAGAAGAAATCATTTATTATTTACCACCGCAAGACGAAGTCAAAAAAGACGATTTGCGTCGCGTAATGTCAAGCTATTTTATCTACAAAGACAAAAAAACTTTCGACCCTGACACACCTTTTGTCGAACTCATACTAGGCGTAAATGGTGCCGGCAAAACCACTACCATAGCAAAACTTGCAAATTTATATAAAAGCAAGGGTGAGAGTGTGATTTTGGGAGCTTGCGATACTTTTAGAGCCGGTGCTATCGAACAACTTCGCCTTTGGAGCGAAAAAATCGCCGTACCTATCGTAGCTACAAAACAAGGACACGATCCATCAGCCGTTGCTTTTGACACGATCTCATCGGCTTTGGCTAAAAAAATCGATCATGTTATCCTTGACACTGCCGGACGCTTACAAAACCAAACAAATTTGGCAAACGAACTTAGTAAAATCGTTCGCATAAGCCAAAAAGCTTACGAAAAAGCTCCGCACAGAAAAATTCTTATCCTTGACGGCACACAAGGCAATGCCGCTCTCTCACAGGCAAAGGCATTTAACGATATACTCAAACTTGACGGCGTTATCATCACCAAACTTGACGGCACTCCAAAAGGTGGCGCTTTATTTGGCGTGGCAAGAGAACTCGAACTGCCTATACTTTACATAGGCGTGGGCGAAAGTATGAAAGATTTGGTCGAATTTGATCCAGATAAATTTTTAGACGACTTGATGGACGCTATTTTTGAATAAATTTATTTCAAATTTGCTATATCGCTATAAAATTTTTTATCAAATTTGTTTTGTTATCGCGATACTAGCGGTAGAGTATCTTGCCCTTACTTCAAGGCATATCCCTTTGATAGAAAATATTTGGGATAAGGCAAATCACTTCATCGCATTTTTCGTGCTTTATGCACTCTTTGATCTAGGATTTTACGCAAAAATTTACACAAAATTTTTAGCACTTTTAGCCTTTGGCATACAAATCGAACTCGTTCAAGCCTTTTTACCAAAACGATATTTTAGCACGCTAGATGTCCTTGCCGATACCGTTGGTTTGGTGCTTGGCGTGATAGCTATGAAAATCATACACAAGGTTTATCGTGCTTAACTCTCAAAAATTTGCCGTTCTTGGCTTGATAGTTGGTTGTATCATTTTTGGACTTGGTAGCATTATCGTAGCTCTTATCAGCGTAAAAGCCTATGCTTTGGCGTTTTGGCGTTTGGCACTGGCTTCGATTATCTTTTTTGCCTTGTATAAATTTTTGTCAAGACGCTTTGCCACGAACAAAAAAGCCATATTTTTTGCCATACTTTCTGGAATTTTTCTAGCCTTTGATTTGGCATTTTGGCACGAAGGAATTTATGCCGTTGGCCCGGGAATTTCGACGCTTTTAAACAGCTTACAAATCTTTTGGCTCTCTCTCATAGGATTTTTTTATTTTGGCGAAAAACAAAGCAAACTTCAAATTTTTAGCCTATTTTTGGCTATTTTTGGCGTATTTTTGATAGCCGTAAGAGAATTTAACGCAAACGAAAATGCACTGCTTGGCTTTATCTATGCTATCGCCTCTGGTCTAGCTTTGGCACTTTCTATGCTTTGTATCAAAAAGGTAAATGAAATTGAAAAAATCGATATTTTCGTGCTTATGTTTTTGATATCCATAAGCGGTGCAGCAAGCCTTATAGTGCCAACTTTACTTTTCAATCCAACAAATTTTTTGCCTCAAAATCTTGGCGAAATAGGACTTATTTTTATATACGCTGCCTTTATGCAGTGCTTTGCTTGGGGACTCATAGCCTTTTGCGTGCCCTTGCTATCGTTACATTTGACGGGACTTTTGCTACTTAGCGAACCGGTTGCAACACTTTTTATAGACAAATTCTTACTTGGCAAAGATATCACGCAAATTCAGTGGCTAGGAGCTGTGCTAACAATGCTGGCGATATATCTTGGCTCTTTAAAAAGCAAAAAAGGATAAAAAATGGCGAAAGAAAAAAGCGTTTTTGAGTGTCAAGCCTGCGGAAATCAACAAGGCAAATGGGTCGGCAAATGCCCAAATTGCGGTGCTTGGGATAGTTTTATACAACTAAATGCTACTCAATTAAAAATAAGCAAAGAACTAGAAAAGATAAGCCATACACCAAGCCTTGCCCTGCCTATAAGCGAAGTCCAGATAGAAGCCATAAATCGTTTTAGCACTCATGATAAAGAATTAGACCTTGTCCTTGGTGGCGGTGTGGTCGAGGGTTCGCTGGTTTTGATAGGCGGAAGTCCGGGCATAGGCAAATCAACCCTGCTTTTAAAAATCGGTTCAAATTTGGCAAAAGATGGCAAAAAAACGCTTTATGTAAGCGGTGAGGAAAGTGCTAGTCAGATAAAAATGCGTGCCGACAGATTAGACGCCGTGGATAAAAATTTGTTTTTGCTAACAGAAATAAATCTTGAAAATATCACAAACGAAGTTAAAAAAAGCGATTATAAGGTGCTTATCATCGATTCTATTCAAACGCTTTATAGCGACAAAGTAGGCTCTGCACCGGGTTCTGTAAGCCAAGTGCGAGAAATAACTTTTGAACTCATGCGACTTGCAAAAGACAATGAAATTTGCGTATTTATCATAGGTCATATCACCAAAGAAGGCTCGATAGCGGGTCCAAGAGTGCTTGAACATATGGTTGATGTGGTTTTGTATTTTGAAGGCGACGCAAGCCGTGAACTAAGGCTTTTGCGAGGTTTTAAAAACCGCTTTGGTTCAACTAGCGAGGTTGGAATTTTTGAAATGGGCAAAAACGGACTTAGCAGTGCGACCGAAATTTCAAGCAAATTTTTCACTCGTGGCTCTGCGGTAAGCGGTTCGGCTATCACGATAATAATGGAGGGTTCTCGTGCTATCAGCGTCGAAATTCAAGCCCTCGTTTGTGAAAGTGCCTATCCAAAACGAAGTTCAACCGGCTTTGAACGAAACCGACTAGATATGCTTTTGGCACTGCTAGAACGCAAACTTGAACTCCCGCTTGGGCATTATGATGTGTTTATAAATGTTTCTGGCGGAGTAAAAATCAGCGAAACAGCAGCCGACCTTGCCGTAATCGCCGCGATAATTTCGAGTTTCAAAAACCGCCCGATAAGCAAAGAAAGCATTTTCATAGGCGAACTAAGCCTAAACGGCGAAATCAGAGAGGTTTTTAACCTAGATCTTAGACTAAAAGAGGCAAAAACTCAAAAATTTAAAAACGCCATTATCCCATCCAAACCGCTCGACACGCAAGGTTTGAAGTGCTTTTATGCCAAAGAAATCACGCAAGTTATAGACTGGATGTAGATTTTTCAAATTTGCTTTTGTAAATTTTGTTTTATCAAATTTGATATTTTACTTTGTGTTTTTTGCATGTCTTTATCAAATTTGATATTTTACTTTGGATTTTTCGCATGTCTTTATCAAATTTGATATTTTGCTTAATTTTTATCAAATTTGATTTTGCAAATTTGATATTTTGCTTTTGATTTTTCGCATGTCTTTTATCAAATTTGATATTTCAATCCTCTTATGAGTAAAGAGAAAAACGATACCGATACAAAAAGCTCCAAACACAGCAAAAATATAGACATAACCATTACTTTTAAATAATTTTACCCTTTTCCTTAACCTTTAAAATGCATTTGAATATACTTTAAAGCGTCTATAAAAGTGCCTTGAAATTTGGCTATTTCTTTTTTGCTATCCGTATCTATATGAGTAAATTCGCAAATTTCAGCCATAAGTGGCTCGTTTTTAGCTAATTCCAGCCATTTATTATTAAAAGTATATTCGCCTAAAACTATGATTTCACCATTTTTTATCACGCTTTCAGCCATTACAAATTTATTAAAAAATTCATCATTAATTTTATCATTTGGCGTGTCCCACCCCCCGGTAAAATCTTTTAAACATATTCCCCAATTATCGCCTTTTGATATAGTGATTTTAAATTTTCTCATTTTTCACCCTTCAAAGTGTTTTTGAATATATTTTAAAGCGTCTATAAATGTGCCTTCAAATTTGCCTTTTATTTTGTTGTTTTTAAGCACTTCAAACTCACAAACCTCACCCATAAGCTCATCACTCTCGGCGACTTTTATATCTTCATCAAAAATGCCACTACTAAAAAAGCCCATAAATTTGCCATTTTTTATACAATATGTGGCAAATGAATACTTTTCTCCTTGCTTTTTATCATAGTCTGTATTATCAAAAAGCGAGTAGCCTTTTTCATATACGCCACACTCCGCTGTGTCTATATATAAAATAAATTCTCTCATTTCACCCTTTAAAATGCGTTTTAATATACTTTAAAGCGTCTATAAATGTGCCTTGAAAACTATCCACTTCTTTTAAACCTTTGACTTCATCATCGTGAATTTGTACGACAAAATCAACTGTTTCGTGAAAAAAATCTAATTTTTGGCATTTTTCTATTGTCTCATCTTGCACTTCAAAAGGATCCATTATCCAAACTATATGCCCATTTTTGAGTTCAAACTGTCCAAAAGGCAAATCATAATCTATAAATTCACCTACTTCATCATTTGTTTTTTGTATAGCCCAAGCATTGCTAAGGTTGAGATAATACTTTTCCATATTTTTCGTGTTGTTGATTTTAGAATTGGTTTTGTGAGTTTTTTTCATATTTTAGAAGTATAAAGCGACTTCACGCTAAGTAAATTTGATTTTGTATTATAGTATTTGTTTTTTTAATCCATATTGAAAGCAGTTAAATAAAAATTTCAACGATACATTTTACAAAAAACACTAAGGCAAAGTTTTTACGGCGTCGATAAAAAGCCTATAAAGCCTTTTTATACCTATAAAATTTCACGACACTGCGATGTTTTTCTTGACAAATCGTTTTAAGTGATTTTTTGTCTGTTTTGCACTGGGTATAGCTATTTGCTGGCTTACTGGTGTAACAAACCACATCGGCCCCTGCAAGTCTTGCATTTTCATAAACACCCTCTCCGCTTACGCTATCTGCGATAAATTCAAGATTTTTATCGTTTTTGCACTCGCTATATGTTAGGGATTTTATGGATTTAAGCCCACATCCAGTTAGCAAAAACACAAAGCAAACAAGCCAAATTTTTTTACGCATTTAACACTCTTTACAATTTTTATATCAAGACCAAAAACGCCATTATACAAAGTTTTTTTATAAATTTGAGCCAATTTTTTATAACTTTTTCAAATTTAAAGCTAAAATTTGAGAAAATTAGCACAAAAATTACAATTTTTTATATAAAAAGTGAGAAAAAATGCAAAGTTTTAAATGGGAGATTTCAAAACAATTAAAAATGGCTATGCGTGAAGCAAATATCGATAATTTCACGCTTATAAAAATAGTTGATGAAGCTTATAGCAAAGCTCACCCAAATCACGACGAGGATATGAAAAGCGAAATTTTTAAAATCATAGACGAATACAATCCAAACATTGATATAGAAATTTTAGACCTAGTTTGTCACGCCCTAAACACAAAAATCACTCTTGGTTAAGCTTGAAATTTTAACTTTTTGCTATCAAATTTGATTTATAAACATTGCGAGCATAAACAAATTTAAAAATACTTTCAAAAATTTTTACAAAAATCAAATTTTTAGATACAAAACAAGAAAATTTATCTATTTTTTTACTACTTTAAAGAATTTTAATGAAAATATAATTTAAATAAAGGCTCTGTTTGGAAAAAATATTGACGTTATAACTGGTTTGTGCTATGCTATCCTTTTACAAAAGTTAGCAGATCTTCTTTAGAAAGGATGTTTTTGAATATGGGTAAAGCAATAAGAATTGCCGCCGCTGACTTGGCGGCTTTATGCTTGTTTGGCATTGACGTACAAGCGGACACCCGCCCCCGGCAGACGGCCGCTGAGGTGAAGCGGCCCGAGCTCAATCCCGAGACGAGGGCGCTTATCTCCGCGTATCGCCTTCATCCGACCGAGGAAAACTACGCCCGCCTCCGTGCAAAGGTGGCCGAAAACTACGACCGGGTTCTTGACCGCAAGCGGGCGAAGTTCGACGAACTGCGGCACACGGCCCGGACGCAGGACAAAATTGAGGAAATGGAAGCGATTATCGCCGAGATGATCGAGAACCGGGAGGCGAGAATCGACGCCACGATGGCGCGCTTCTCCGATCCGCGACTGAGACCGGGAGCGCGCACGCCGTCTTCCGGTTTCGTCCCCGTATTGGGTGCTGGCACAAACGTTTTCATTGCCTATACGCCCGTGACGAACGATGATTACGCGGTTTTCGCCGACCTAACTGGGCGGCATTTCGCCCCCGTCGGATCGGCTGACGCCCCGGCGGTGAACGTCAGCTACGCCGACGCTGTGGCTTATTGCAAATGGCTCTCGGAGACGCGAGGCGGAACGTACCGGCTCCCGACTGCCGAAGAGTGGTCTTTGGCTGCTGGACATATGCTGAAGGACCTTGGTTCTGTTCAAAACCAACTTCAAAGCACTATCAACAACATTAGCGTAACTCAAATTAACGTTAAGAGTGCCAAATCTCAAATCCGCGATGTTGATTTCGCTACTGAAGCTAGCAACTTTAATAAATACAACATCCTAGCACAATCTGGTAGCTACGCAATGAGCCAAGCTAACACTATCCAACAAAAAACGTTATGCGCTTATTGCAATAACTTAGTGGCTTAATCGCGCTTGCTTGCGCGATGGCCCAATCAACGCTTAAAAGCGCTAAAGCCCATAGGGAGCAATCCTTAGGGGCTTTTTAATTTATCTAAGGATTAAATAATGATAAATAACATGCGAGCATTTATTATATTTATCACAATAAATATGTATAGCTTTATTTTTGCTAATCAAGAGCTTAACCAAACAAATAACGCATTTGAAAGTGCACGCTTAAATCTCATTACAGCGCATAAGCAATGCTGGGTATCTAATGAAGCAAATATTATCGAGAGCAATGCCACTTTTCCTTTTATAGCCACTTGTTATTGTCCAACTAATAGCGAGTTTGAAGAAGACACCATAGACGCTTCTAATAAAAAAAGCATACGAACTTTTATAGAAAAAACAAATTCTTCTAACAACAGCTTATTAAATAAACACGATAATGCAATGACACAGCTAGAATTAAATTTTAAAGCTCGAGATATAGCTGATTTTTGGGACAGCCGTTTAATACAACTATGGCAATGTCTGCAAAATGAAATGCCATCATCGCGCAAGCAAGAATTATTAAAAGAGCAATACGCATGGCTCAAAGAAAAACAAAAAGTAATTAATATAATACAAGAAAAAACCGAAGGCGGCTCTATCCAGCCTTTAAGCGTATGCTCTGCAAAAAGCAATTTGACGCGCAAACGCGTTTATGAGTTGGCAGAATATTTATCTAACTTGCGTGGCGAGCAACTGATGATTCAAATTTTTCTAGAAAACGCATATACTAAATCCGAGATAATAGAAGATGAACTAAATTGTGACTGTGCCAAGACGCTTTTAGATGTAAATGAAAAATCTATTAAATTAGCTAAATTTTGGGATGATCGCTTAGCACAAATATGGCAATTGCTACAAGAGCAAACACCGTCTTTGCGCAAACAAGAGTTATTAAAAGAGCAGCACGAATGGACTAAGCAAAAACAAAATGCAATTAAATCAATCAAAGAAGACAACCAAGATAGTTTTATCCAGACTTTAAGTGCGCATACGACACAATACGCATTGACGCGTGAGCGTGTTTATGAATTAGCAAAATATTTAGCTAAATTGCGTGGTGAGCAATTACAATTTAACCCTTATTTATCAGAACTGAAATTTTATATAGACAATCATTGTGTGATTATTTCACCATCTGGCGAGGTGTTCATTGTTGATGATTAAAAATAATTTATTTATATTACAGCTAAGATAATATAAGTGCTAAATTTTAATTTCGCCATTTTTTAAGAACTGCATTTGCGTTTTAAATATAGCTAAATTTTAATTTCGCCATTTTTTAAGAAGTAAAACTCTAATATAAATTAGAGTGGTTATGGTATTTCAAATCCTGCTTCTTTGATGAATTGACTTGCTTCAAAGCTGCTGCGGCCGCTTTTATCGTATTTAGCGTAGCTTAGGTATAGCTCGTCTTTTGCGCGTGTGACAGCTACATAAAATAATCTTCGCTCTTCTTCCAAACTGCCCCCTTGCGCCATTAAGCGTAGGTTTGGGAAGCGAGTATTTGCTAAATCTATTACAAAAACTTGAGAAAACTCCAAGCCTTTACTTGAATGCACGCTAAGTAGATTCACTCCACTTCCGCTGCTTAATTCGCTTTTGCCAAAGGCTCTGTTCATGTTGTTAAAAACGGTCATGTAAACGGCTCTCAACGCTATATGTGTAGGGACTGCAAAAAGACTTTTGCAATTACCAATAACACGATTCTTTTTTCCACGAAGAAATCGGTTGCAACTTGGGAAAAGTATTTAGAATGCATGATGAATAAATTCTCTCTCAGAAAATGCGCGAATATCTGCGGGATTGATTTAACAACGGCGTTTGTCTGGCGGCATAAGATTCTGGATGCGCTCCAGAATATGCACAATGAAGTTACGATTAACGGTGTGGCACAGGCGGATGAAACCTATTTTTCTGTGTCCTTATAAGGGAAATCATAAAAACTCAAGTTTTGTGAACTTCGCAAAAGGCGATTTCTCTACGAAACTCAATATTTTAGAAGAGCATACCTTTACTACTTGGATTCAAGCCAAGAGTAAAGAGGTTCAACTTCGGGAACCCATTCCTATGCCTCGTGTGGCATAGTGCTATAATATAAGTAGGAACAATATGAAGGAGAAGCCAATGAAGAGAAGAATTAATGAACCTCTTAAATTCATAGACCTTTTTGCAAGGATAGAAAGATTATCAGAAAACAGGTGAATCCGTTTTAAAGATATGGAATGCAAGAGTAGATATTGCATTTGAGAAATATACACAAGTTAGAACGGTTATTCTTGTTCGTAGCCCGGATTTGCAATCTGGCTTGTTGTTTGATGATAAAATTTGATGATTCGTGGGTTAAAATTTTGTAACAAATCATAAGACATTTACGAGCGTATGTTTCTTAATCGCTTTATCAATATTTTATCCCAACAGAGCTTAAATAAAATGAAGTGGCCGGGAGATAGGGATTCGAACCCCAGGAGGTGTGACCCTCAACGGTTTTCAAGACCGCCGCTTTCGACCGCTCAGCCATCTCCCGAAAAAAAAGAAATCTAATTATAACCAAATTTGCTTAAAATTAGCTATAACTATTCAGTTTTTTCCTTTACATAAGTTGCGCCATTGTTAATTTTTTCTTTTGTCCATTCAGCAGCGTTGTTTGTGTCTTCTTTAACGCCGTGCCAAGTATTTGAACAAGCCGATAAAAATAAAAATGCTAAAACTAAAAGTAAATTTCTCATAAATTTCCTTTGAATTTTGGAGGTGACACCCGGATTTGAACCGGGGATGAAAGCTTTGCAGGCTTCTGCCTTACCGCTTGGCTATGTCACCAATGGTGCCCGAGACCGGACTTGAACCGGTACAGTGAAAACCACCGAGGGATTTTAAGTCCCTTGCGTCTACCATTCCGCCACTCGGGCTTGATTTTTGGAGCGGGAAACGAGATTCGAACTCGCGACCCCAACCTTGGCAAGGTTGTGCTCTACCCCTGAGCTATTCCCGCAAAATGAAAGTGTGATATTATCTAAAATATGCTTAAAAAAATATTTATACTCGCCATTTCTTTAAAAACTTTTATGTATTTCAAATATTTATAAGCAAATAAAGTGTAAAATAACCGCCTTGTTGGGGTTATAGCTCAGCTGGGAGAGCGCTTGAATGGCATTCAAGAGGTCGGCGGTTCGATCCCGCTTAACTCCACCAATTAAGCTAACTTTAAGTTTTTTTCCCTAATTTTTGATTACTTTTACTTCCTATCAACTCCCATTTTTATGGCTTTTTATCGATTTATAATAATTTTGGATTACTTTTATGTTATAATCATTTCTGCATAATTAAGTAACTTATTAGGTCACTTAAAAGCCAATTAGGTTACTTTTGCTTAAAAAATCGCTCAAAAGGTCGCTATAATGGGAAATATAAGCAAATCAAATTTACAAGATAAAGATATACGCAACTTAGGAATTAAAAGTAACCGGTATGTCAAAGCCGTAGGCAATCCAAAAGAGCTTTATATTTTCATCTACCCTAGCGGTATGAAGACTTTTATGCTTAAATACGATGAAAAATATATGAAAATCAAAGAATTTAGAGAGGGTATTTATAGTGTAGCAGAGGCTAGCAACGATGCTAATAAACTACTAAAAGAGCTAGAAAGTGGCAAAAGCCTAGATATTATAAAAGGTAAGGATGACAAATATAAATTTATAAATCTACTTGAAGTATATTTAACACAACAATATAAAAAGAATAGCAAAGGCTATATGGATAAGGTTAGAAGAGCATTTGAATTATATATATTACCTAAATTTGGTAATATGGATGCAAAAGAGATTAAAGCTAGTGATTTATTGGAAGTGTTAAATGCTATTTTTAGACCCAGCGATATAAAATCGAGTAGGCTAGAAACTATACATAGACTTATAAACTACATATTTAATGTGTTTGAAATCGCAGTGGATGATGATTATATAGTAAAAAATCCAGCTAAGAATTTAAAGCAACATTTTCCAACGGTTCATAGTTTTTATACACAAAATGACTATGATAACAGACTTCCGGGCCTAATAGATGAAAATGATTTGCGTGAGTGGATAAAGGATTTTAAGCAAAATACTAAAATAAAAGATATGACTAGAAGAATGGTATTGTTTCAAATATACAGTGCTAATCGCCCTATAAACACCGTAAAAATCAAATGGGATTGGATAGATTTTGAAAATAAGGTATTAAACTATCCGCCAATAGAGATGAAAGAAAATATAAGGCATAGTTTAGCATTATCAAGCTACTTAATGAGAGTATTGGAAGAACAAAAGCTTTTTAGTGGCAATGATGAGTATGTTTTCCCAATAGATGGCCACGAGAATGTATCGGAAGAGAAGATAAAAGAAAAGTTTTTTAATAGGACAGAAACATTAAATAAAGCTGTTAAAATGTAGTTAAAGGTAAATGGGTGGGTAAATTAACTGCTCACGGATTTAGAAAGACATTTAAAACTATATGCAATCATCATTTATCAGATATAGCTACCATTGGGGCTAGTAATGAAGTAATAGAAGCTTGTATGGCCCATAAGTTAACTAATTCAGTGGAGTACAG
>JAILCJ010000126.1 GCA_024680445.1 Campylobacter sp. | reverse complement strand
TCATCAAATTTGACACACTAAAAAACAAATTTGACGCACAATAAAAGCAAATTTAATACGCTATAAAAATCAAATTTGATAAGCAGAAAATAACCAAATTTGACGCTCGACAAAATCAAATTTGATATTTAGAAAAAAGCAAATTTGATATAAAAAGTCATCAAATTTGATACACTAAAAAACAAATTCGACGCACAATAAAAGCAAATTTAATACGCTGTAAAAATCAAATTTAATACGCTATAAAAATCAAATTTGATAAGCAGAAAATAACCAAATTTGACGCTCAACAAAATCAAATTTGATATTTAGAAAAAAGCAAATTTGATATAAAAAGTCATCAAATTTGATAAGCAGAAAAAACAAAATTTACGCAACATATAATCAAATTTGATGCTCAACAAAATCAAATTTAACGCACTAAAAAAACCAAATTTGACACCCCACAAAATCAAATTTGATAAGCAGAAAATAACCAAATTTAACACTCAACAAAATCAAATTTGATATAAAAAGTCATCAAATTTGATACACCATAAAATCAAATTTGATAAGCAGAAAAAACAAAATTTACGCAACATATAACCAAATTTGACACTCAACAAAACCAAATTTGATAATGCAAGTTTTAAAAAACCAAAAGCTTAAAAATTTACGAGATTTTTATATGGATAAACAAATATTTTATCTATTTTTATCATATTTCTGCCGTTATTTTTACAATAATACAAATTCTCATCGGCTCTATTTAGTATCTTATCGAAGCTATCTATATCATCAACTATATTTTTACCGTGCACGCCACCAACGCTAATACTGACTTTTAAATCCTCTATGCCAAAGTCAAATTCAGCGATTTTAGTCCTGATATCTTGGATGATCTCGCACAAACTATCATAACTCAAATTTTGAGAAAAAAGCACAAATTCCTCTCCGCCCCATCTTGCCACCATGCATGACCTAGGCGTAGAATCTAAGATTTTGGAAAATTCGCTCAAAACCACATCGCCGACATCATGCCCGAATTTATCGTTTATTTTTTTAAAAAAATCTATATCAAAAATCATAATCCCAGCTTCATTTTCTACTTTATTTGAAAGAAATTTATCACTAACTATGCGATAAAAAGACTGACGATTTAACAAATCTGTCAAGGCATCATAATCAGCCAAATGCCTATAATGTCGCCTTTCGTTTTCAACAAGCATAACAGAGTTGTAATAATCAGCATTAAAATACTGCTGATAAACCACAACGATAAAAACCGTCAAAAATATATTCATAAGCAAATAAATGTTTTTATTGTCGCTGATACCAGCAGGCATGATATCGTAGTAACAATAACCGGTTTCTTTAACATAAAAAAACAAAAATATAAAAATCGCCGAAGCAAACAAAGAAGTAAAAAAACCTAGACCAAAACGTTCTCTAATATCAAAAAACATAATGGTTAAAACGCCCAAAATATATAGCTCGTAGCCATATCCCCAGCCATTGCCGATGACCATATATACAGCCGATACGACGACCATGGTCCTTAGCAAAATGTGAGTTATGATGCCAAAACCTTTTAGCGACATGATAAAAATGACAAAATAAATTACACAAGCTATCAAACAAGTATAAAACAAAAAATCCATATCATATTTTTTATAACCCATGGTCGAAACAAGGGATAAAAAGGCACAAAAAAGTGCAATATAGCCGCTAAGTCTATCGTTTATACTATGAAATGAAATATCAGGCAACTTCATGAATCACCTTCTTGAATCTTGCCTGATTGCGACCATTTATCTTGCCTTCATAAAGTAGCTCGTCGGCTTGTTTTATAAGGTATTCAAAGTCGCAAGCATCCAAATTATCGCAATACACCGAGCCAAAAGTAAGCGAAATTTTTATAGTTTGCCCTTTGTATTGTATATTATAATCCTCTATATTTTTTCGCGTTCTTTCGGTTATGCTTTTTAAAGTAGAATAATCCAAATTTTTGCAAAGTATCAAAAATTCCTCCCCACCCCAGCGACATACCAAGTCTTCTTTTCTAAAATTTTCTAGCAATTTTTCAGAAACGATTTTTATAACTTGATCGCCACAAATATGCCCATAAGTATCATTGACATTTTTAAAATGATCTATATCGCAAATAAGCATGGCAAGGCTTTGCACGCCATTTGCTTTAAGCATATCCATTTGCAACTCTTCACGCATAGCACGGCGATTTAACAAGCCAGTCAAAAAATCCGTTCGTGAAATTTCCCTTGCCGAATCTTTTTCTCTCATTCTTTTTTCATATATGCTATTTAAAATCGTTGTGTAAAGAAACAAAAACATGCAAACTGCCAAAATAACGGCACCCGCACAATTTAAAAAATGCCTATCATAAAAAGTTCTTAAATTCTCATCTGGTTCAAACGGAAAGATAACTAACCTAAATGTAAAAAGCAAGGTGATAAAAACAAGCTCACCAATAGCGAGTTTTAAAGAAAGTTTTTTGTTTTCGAGTCCTATAAAATAGTTCAAAAGCAACATCAAAAATATATAAGTCCCCTCGCCCGATTCAAAACCATAAGCCGTGCAAAAAAACAGCATGGTTATGACAAGATGAGTGTAGAACATTACGAACATGATTTTTACATAATCACTTCTGTGATAACTAAACAAAGTAACTAAGCTTAGCACGCTAACATCGACAACATCGTACCAGATAGCCCAGTATTGTTCGTATTTATAATAAAGCGGAGGATAAAACAATGCAACAGTAACGACCAAAATGCAAGAAATTATAGTCAAAACATCATTTAATGTCATGGTTTTATAGTCTTTAAAGATCCTACGCATGTCATTAAAAAAAGCAATACTATTATTTCGCAACAAAGCCAGCATTTTTCTATCCTAAAAATATTTTTGTCTAAAAAACAAAAAATTCATTTATTTTAACCAAATCTAACTGAAAATATATTTAGCAAGTACGATTCTACGCACACTTTTATAAAATTGATTTTTTATTTAGTATAATTTAAGAAAAAAATAAGACAAGTATTTTTTAAACACTTAAATATAAAAC
>JAILCJ010000121.1 GCA_024680445.1 Campylobacter sp. | reverse complement strand
GTCTATAGAAACAACTGTATCTATATCAACTTTTGGCAAAGTATCTGTCTCAGGAACAACTTTTGTGACTGTTACTTCGGAATTTGCTTCACCTTTACCGTCATTACCAGTAGCTGTTATATCTGGTAAATCTTTACCTTTATTTACTAATTCAACACCTTCATCTGTTAATGTTATATTACCAGTGCTTGGATCGTAGTTATAAATATTGCTAGGTCCAACTGTTACTGTTACTTCATCTCCGTCTTCATCACTTGTAGTAACTTTGGCTATTGTATCAGTAGTGTTTGCTTTACCTTCTGTTGGTTGTACTGGATCGCTTATTTCTACTACAGGAGCATGATTAGGTTCTGGTAAAGTACCTGTAATTTCTGTATCTCCAGCATTTTTGTCATCTTTGCCTTCATTACCTGCTTTATCTGTTACTGTTACCGTAACATTTGTGCCAGATTTTACTGGATCGGCTTTAATTTCAAAGTTACCGTCTTTATCTGTTGTGCCTTCGCCTATTTTATTGCCGTCACCGTCTGTTACAATAACTGGTGCAAATGGTTCATCAGAGTGACCTTTAACAATAGTCACATCAGCTTCGCCGTCTGCTTTTGTATCGGTATCAACAGGGGTAACGCTATCTATCGTAACTTCTGGTGGAATTTCATCGGTAAATTCAGGCTCATCGACCATATATATAGATTTGCCTTTATTGCCTTTTTCGTCCGTAACCTCGACTTGTATCTCTTCGCCCGGATCGACTGCTTTGGTTACTATCTCAAAATTCCCATTTTCATCTGTTCTGCCAGTGCCTATAATTCTGCCATTTTTATCTCTTATAACAACATCTGCATTTGGCTCGCTATGACCCCTGACAAGCACTTCATCTATGATACCATCTGCCCTAGCACTTGTATCAAACGGCGTTGCCGAATACACAACAACTCCCAAACTCGTATCATCCGCTAAATTTGTATCGCTTTGTGCTGTTGCAATGCTTTTTGGATCAAAAATATTAGCACTAGCTTTATCAAAAATAGCACTTATACCAACTTCATCAACTCTTGATTCATGTCCGCCTTCAGCAAACACTGTTTCATTTAATGTTCCGGCACTAAGCATACCGCCAGTGCTGATGCCACCGCCTGCTGCCGTATCAGCAAGCTGGGATATATCGTTGCTTTGCATAATCGCTTCTTGCAAAGACGAGGTGTCCGCAACAGCTTCATTACCAAAACTTTTTATACGAGTTACGCTATCATCAAGTGTTAAAACATCATTGCCAAGCATGGTTATCTTGGTGCCGTTATCCATTGAAAGAATAGCTTTTGAGCTACCAGAAATCGTCTTGACAACCTCGCCTAAAAAAACTGGATCTCCCGCATTTAGTATCCTCGCAACGCCGTTTGTGCCTATCGCCACTACATTGCCGGTTACTTGTTTTACAGTTCCTATTTGAGTTGCCATAACAGCCTCCTAATAAAAATTAAATTTCACGATTATATCAAATTAAATATTTACTGTCTATTGTACTACGGTACAAAAGCTTTTTTATCTGACGGCAAAGCCTGAAATATCGGCATTTTTGATAAAAGAAAAATTTAAATTTTTTATATCAAATTTGAGGATTTTCTTTTAAGTAAAATTTTTATAAAATTATTTAAAAAAAGTTTAAAGAGTAATAATGCAAGAATTTTTAAATAAATTTTGGGGCAAAGATGCTTTGTTTTTGGATGAAAAATTTATCTTAACAGCCAGCGAGGACAAACTTGGAGTTTTGTTGGCTACAAATGCCGAAAATATCGATAGATTTATGAGTTTGCCAGAATACAAAGACATACTTTATAGCCTAAATCTTCACTCGAATCTTCACAGCGTCCAGCAAGCACAAGTCGGCACCATAAACGCCCTTTTACAAGCAAAAATTTCAAAAGAAAAAATTTTAAAAAGCCTTGAAATTTTACAAAACGAAAACATCATAAGCGATTTTTCAGATCTTAAAGATTTCATCGACTCTTTAAATACCCAAAATTTCACCCAAACACAGCCGACAAAAAGCAAATTTTTTCAACAAGAAAAAGAAAAATTATTTACACTTTTTGATGAAATCTTTAAACTTGCAGATGACGAAAATTTAAAAACAAGACTAAAAAATGCTAAGCAAAAAATAAAGGATTTAAAATTTAATATCGTTGTTACTGGTGTCATAAATTCCGGCAAATCAACCTTACTTAACGCACTTTTAGACAAAAAAATTTTAGGCAGTTCAAATGTGCCAGAAACCACAAATTTAAGCATTTTAAAATTCGCACCGACAGCCTATGCAAGGGTAAATTTTTGGAGTGAAAATGAGCTAAAAAACCTAGGCATAAATAAAGACGAATTGACAAAATCAAAAGCTAACGAAATTTTAGCTACTTCATCAAATTTGATAAATTCAGACCAAAATTTAAGCCAAAATATCGATATAAACGCACTCAAAAACTATACCTCCGCCTCCTCGCCTTTTTCTAAATTTGTTAAAAGCATACAACTATACGAAAATCTTGAAATTTTAAAAGACGGCATAGATATCATAGACACTCCCGGTATCGATGATGCCGTGGTTTTGCGTGAAAAACTCGTGCAAGATTTTATGAGCGAGTGCGATATGATGGTGCATTTGATGAATATATCTCAAAGTGCGACCAAAAAAGACATCGACTTTATCAAACGCTCTATCGCCACTTCGCACATTTCAAGCCTTGTTATCGTTTTAACTCACGCCGATTTGCTGGGTGCTGGCGAAACAAACGAAGTGCTAAACTATACCAAAAAAAGCATTCAAGAAAAGGCAAATTTTACTGGGGCAAAGTATTTTACGCTTAGTTGCAAAAGCTATTTTGATGGCAAAAAAGATAGCGGAGTCGAGGACTTTAAAGACTTTTTATATGAAAGTTTTTTTGGGCAAAACAACCAAAAATCAAAACTTGCCGTGCTTGGCTTTAAGCGTGAAATTGCAAGTGTTTGCGATGAAATGCTAAGACAAAGCAGACAAAACTTGCTAAATCTTTTTGGCGAAAATTCAAATCACGCAAAAGACTTTGACACTTTAAAAGAGCAAGAAAATTTGATAAAAAACGAGCTTGACTTGATAAATAAAAATGTTCAAAGCGAACTTGCAAACATCGATATAACGCGACTTGACGCAGACTTCAAAGCCAACTTAAAAATTTTACAAATCAAGCTAAACGAAAGATTGGACGCGGTGATTAAATACAACAAAAGCACAAAAAGCATAGTTCAAACCACATTAAATGACGGCATTTTGGGACTTTTTCGTCAAAATCGCAACGAAATTTTAAAACAACTTAGCACGATAGCATCAAATTTGACACTCAAATTTGGTGGATTTGAAAATTTAGGCTTAGAAAATGTATTTAGTTTAAATGAATATTTGGCAAAAAACGATATAAAATTAGACTTTACAAAAATCGCTGATGATATCGATAAAAACCCGAGTCAAAGGCAAAAAATAGCAAGTGAATTTTTACAAAATGAGTGGATTAAGAATCTAGTTTTGGACTTGGTAGAAAGTCAAAAAAATGAATTTTTAAAACAAATTCAAAGCATTTGCGATAAAAAAGTTTCGGCATTTGATGAAAAGCTAAAAGCATTAGAAAACGAGATTTTAAGTCTAAATTCGCAAAACAAAAATTTAAACGAGCAAATCGCCTCGCTAAAATCCCGCCAAAACTCACTAAACACCATAAAATCGGAGCTAGAAAATGCTTGATAAATTTATAAACGCTTATAAAGCCAAATTTTTTAAAATTTTTACTGATGATTTTTACGGGCATTTCAAGGCTTACGAAAACGCTATCACCGAGCCAAAATTTCACCCTAGTTTATTGCTTAAAAACGAACTTAGCAACCTTGACCGCTTTATCCAAGAACCCCTAACTATCGCTATCGTCGGGCAATTTAGCAGCGGCAAATCAACATTTTTAAACGCACTTTTGGGTCGTGAAATTTTGCCAACCGGACTTACCCCGGTGACTGCTAAACCAACTCTTATAAAATACGGCGAAAACTACCTTTTGCGTGTGCTTTACAAAAACCAAAAAGAACTCGATCTAGATGTCAATCAAATCGCCAAATTTGTCGATCAACGCGTCTTTGGCGACGATGTGCAAAGTCTTAGCATTTACGCACCTCGTGAAATTTTACGAGAAGTAAATTTTATAGATACTCCCGGACTTAATTCTCTTAGCGATGCCGATACCGGCGTTACAAAGTCGGTTTTACAAGACGTTGGAGCGATAATTTGGATAAGTCTGATAGATAACGCCGGCAGAGCAAGCGAACTAGCACAGATAAGAACTTTCTTAGAAAATGGCGGTAAAAAGGCGATTTGCGTGCTAAACCAAAAAGACAAACTAAGCTCTGATGAGCTAGAACGAGTGCTTCAACACTGCAAAAAAACTTACGGAGAATTTTTTGACGAAGTGCTTGCTATATCGGCAAAACAGGCACTTTTATCATTAAAAAATAAGGATGAAAATCTCATGCAACTTTCAAATTTCAACTCCATTTTTGAAAGCATAAAAGAAAAATTCGCACAAGAAAGCACCAAAGAAAATTTTGTCTTGCAAAAATGCCAAGAAATAGACGAAAAACTCTTATCCCAACACGAAAATTTCATAAAAATTTACGAAAAAGCAGAAAATTTGATACTCAAATTTGATGAAAATTTAAATGGCGATTTGGATATGTTAAAGGAAAAATTTTCACCAAAAATCGAACTAGCATTTAACGAAATAAAGCGAATCGCAAAAGAAATTTCAGATGAAATTTTAGCCTCACTTTTGCCACAAAAGCAAAAAATTTTTACACCAAAAAAATCCCTCATCTCTAAACAAATTTACCAAAAAAACGAATACGAAATGCTAGATATAAATACCGATAGTATCTTTTCAAAACTCATTTATAATGATGTCAAATTTGATAAAAGTTTCAAAATTTACAGACGAAATTTACAACTTTTACAAGATGAGATAAACGCAAATTTACTTGAAATTTTTGGCAAGATAAAAAAGGATTTTATGCTTTATAAGGCGGAATTTGAAAATCTCACAAAAGAGTGCCCCATACACTCCGAGACCGAATTTGCCACGCTTCGCACCTATGCCGGGCAGGTTTATGAGTTATTTTTGCGTGGCTATGAAAGTGGGATCTTTAAACAAACACAAAAAATCGCCTTATTTTTTGAACGCCTTAGCCTAAAAGTCGCCACAAATTACGATAAAGCCGTGCAAATCGCCGTTTTTCTCATCAAAGAAAAAATCGAACTTGCAAAGTCATCTTACGAAAAAGACCCTGTGCATTTTTCTCTTTATGTACCCACTAGCAATGAGGTTTATGAACGCGTTTTGTTGGCTTTAAACATATATGAATTTCAAAGCGAAATGCTATCAAATGTTTCTTTTTTAAACAAGGCACTTGTCGAGTTAAAAAGCGATTTTGCAGAACTTAGCAAAGAAAATTTAAGCAAGATACAAAGACTTTGCAAACGCCACAAAAAGCTAAAAAACGAACTTGAAAAAATCAAATTTCAAGGCTAAATTTTTTACTTTGCTAAGCTATTTTTAGCCAAAACTTTGAATTTATCAAATTTGATAATTTCAAAGTCAAATTTATATCAAATTTGATACAAAAAAATCCACAGAGTGACTAAAATATAACTCAAATTTGATACAAGAAAAAATCCACAGAGTTGGCAAACTCAAATCAAATTTGATAGATGATTTTTTAAAAAACTAAATCAAATTTGATAGAAAAATTTTTTAAAAAGCTAAGTCAAATTTGATAAGTAAAGAAAATCAAATTTGATGATTTACAAAAAGTCAAATTTGATAATTTCAAAATCAAATTTATATCAAATTTGATACAAGAAAAAATCCACAGGGTGACTAAAATATAAGTCAAATTTGATAGCGTAAAAGAGAAAAATATAAATCAAATTTGATAAATGCAAAATTTATCAAATTTGATAAAAA
>JAILCJ010000102.1 GCA_024680445.1 Campylobacter sp. | reverse complement strand
CATACAAAATACATGCTTTGCAAAATTAAACACGTCATCAAGCACCTTAACTTTACGAGCAAAAAATTCATACAAAGGCTAGAAAATATCTTTAACATTAAGCATTTTTTAGCCTTTCAAAATACAATTAACTAAAAAAATTTTAAATATTTATTCTTTAAAAATTTAATCATCACTACAAACTTCTGATTTTCCAAGAAGGCAAGCCCTATTAAAATACTCACTTGCTTTTTCATGATCTTGTTTTACACCTATACCTTTATCATACATAGTCCCAATATTAAAGCAAGCGTCCATAACTCCGTAACTACAAGCTACTTTATAAAACTCACTAGCTTTTTTATAGTCTTGTTTTACCCCTATGCCATTATAATACATAAACCCAATTTTAAAGCAGGCGTCCTCGATTTTCTCATCGCAAGCTTTGCTAAAATACTTAAATATTTTTTTATAATCTCTATCTACACCAAAGCCTTCTTCGTAAATAGTCCCAAGTTTAAAGCAACTTTCGCTAATTCCGCCATCGCAAGCTTTTTTAAAAAAATCTATTGCTTTTTTATAGTCAAATTCTGCATTATAGACATTATTATCACTATACAAATTCCCAACATTATCGCACCCGTCAATATTTCCGCCATCGCAAGCTTTTTTAAAAAAATCTATTGCTTTTTTATAGTCTTTTTTCGTACCTTCTCCAAATTTATATGAAAACCCAAGATTAAAACACGCATCGATTTCTCCGCCATCGCAAGCTTTACTATAAAACTCATTTGCTTTTTTATAGTCTCGCTCTATACCATTGCCGGCAGAATACAAATTTCCAAGTTTATAACACCCATTAGCATCTCCCTCGTCGCAAGCTTTTTTATATTGCTCGCTTGCTTTTTTATAAAGCTCACTTGTTTTTTTATAAAATTCTTTCGCTTTTTTATAGTCCAATTCTATATCATTACCATATTCATACAAAACTCCAACTCTAAAACACCCCTCAGGATCTCCACCATCGCAAACTTTCTTATAAAACTCTATTGCTTTTTTATGACCTTGTTTTATATCTGAAATATTTTCATAAATGTATCCAAGTTTATAACACCCATCAAAATTTCCATCGTCGCAAGCTTTATTATAAAGCTCTATTGCCTTTTCATAGTCACTATTATTATAAGCTTTTTCCCCTTCGCTTATTAAATCACCACAAACAAATGTCGCTAAAACTGCCAAAAACAAAATTTTTTTCATATTTATCCTTGCTTTAAATATATTTTTCAAAAAATTAAAATTATTCGTATAATTATCGCTTTAAATCGCTTAAATTATTACTAACTTTAATTCAATAAAATACACGATTAAAAACTTAAATTATCAAATTTTATTTTTCTATAGCTATGCCAAGTCCTACCTTGCTTGTATGACGGTTATAGTCTATCAAACTTTCGCCGTATCCGTTAAAATAACTTAGATAAAGATTCACGCCTGAAAACATTTCGTACAAATAGCCAAATTGCACGGCTCCGCGTTGAGTTTTGTCAAGGTGTAAATTTGAACGAAACATGCCTTCAAAACCGTGTTTGCCATAGCGATATTTTAGCTTAATATCGGCATTTCCTATATAGCTTCGGATATTTTTATTGTCGCTAAGATCGCCAACTCTTGTCCAAATTCTAGGCATTATGCTAAGTTTGCCTTCTTGAAAATTTGCAACAAAATAGAATCTATTCCAACTACGAGAATTTTCACCGTCTCTACCGTTTGATTCGTGTATAAGCCCGAATTTTAGGTATCTTAACGGCTCATAACCGAAATTTATCGGTGCTGTTATAAAAATTTCAGGGCGATAATTGCTCTCACGAAATGGCGATGATTCTTTTAGGGTTTGCCACCACGAAGTTTGCGAATACGCCACACTCACGGCTTCGCCAAAACCAAAAAAGTTATTTATGATTTCTTTTTGAGCACTAAATTCAAATTTGGTTTCGGCTTTTTTGCGAGTTTTATCTGGCGGATTTTTGGTATAAGTTATAGGTTGAAAATAATTTAACTCATAAGTTTTTATGCCAAAAAAATCGCCCTGTGTTTCTTCGCTTTTTTGGATATTTTGCTCATGTGAAGTATCTTTGTTTTTAGCAAAAAAAGATGATTTTTCGTTTTCTTTGGCAAAAGAATTTAAGCTCTCGTCGTTTATCTTGCAAGAATTTGTAGGTGATTCATCGATCTGGCAAGTTTGATTAAAAGAAAAAGCATCCACATCGTTTTTTGCTAAAAATTCATCTTGCAAAGGCTCTTGTCGTGTTTTTGGCAAATCGGCTTGTTTGGTTTTTTCATAAGCTAGTTTATAAAATTTCATAGCGTTTTTTATGTCGCCATTTTTTTCAAATTCTAGTGCTTTTTGATAATACTCATCCGCACAAAAGCCCAAAATTACGGACAAACTTAAAAGTGTCAAAAGTCTAAATTTCATTTTCTGCCTTTATAAAATCATCTTTGTTATTAAGGTTTGCAAACTGTTTTTTGTTTTCAAAATTTATTTTTTTAACATTAAATTTTTCTAGTAAAAGCGAAATTTTATGCTCGTTTTTTTCATACATTTTTTTTGCCGTATCAGCCATTTTTGGAGAAAAAAAACCGCAAAGATTGTGAGTAAATTCGCTATCTTTTGCTATAACTGCATCGTATTTATCACGATATTTTGCAAGTTCGTTTATGCATTTATAACTTACAAAAGGCATATCAACTGCCACTATAAACACGCTTTCATCAAATTTAGCAAGAATTTTTGCAAAGGCTAACATGGGTGAAAACTCGTCACTTTCGTCGCTTATGAGTGGCAGGGGCGGATAAAATTTTGCGTTTTTAGCACTCACATAAACTTCGCTAAAAATTTTACTCATTTTTTTATATACAAAATGCGTGAGAGTTTTTACCTCGCCAAAGGGCAAAAGTGCTTTATCACAGCCCATACGCGAACTTTTTCCCCCAGCCAAAATGACGCAATTTTTCATTTTTGCTCCAGAATCATTTTTTTAGTTTTTTGCAAAATTTTCTTACTCAAAAATAAAAATTTATCCAAATTTGGCTCAAAAAGTCCTAAAAATTTAGGTCACTTTTTACAAATTTACTCTATTTTTATTTTCAGCCTTGCTTTTTTTAACAAAAAAAGAAAAGTTTTTATACAACTTTGCTAAAATCTTGCAAATTATGCTCCGAGGTCAAAAATGAAACAAACCATAACAGAAAAAATTTTTTCAGCCCACGCAAAAAAGGACGCCTTTGCAGGTCAAATAGTCGAGTGTCCTATCGACATGGTAATAGGCAACGACATAACAACGCCTATTTCTATAAAACAATTTGAGCGAAGTGGCGCAAAAAAACTCGCCAAACCTGACGGTTTTGCCATCGTAATGGACCACTATATCCCAGCCAAAGACATTTTGAGTGCGAATCAAGCCAAAATTTCAAGAGATTTCGCCTACAAACACGATCTAAAATACTTTTTTGACGAAAAAGACATGGGTATAGAACATGCCTTGATGCCTGAAAAAGGGCTAGTTGTGCCGGGCGATATCATTATCGGTGCCGATAGCCACACCTGTACGCACGGTGCTTTGGGAGCATTTAGTACCGGCATGGGTTCAACCGATCTTGCTTATGCGATGATAACCGGGGGCAACTGGTTTAAGGTGCCACAAACCATAAAAGTCGTTTTCAAAGGCAAACCCGGAGAGCACATTTACGGCAAGGACCTCATCTTAGAAGTGATTCGCATGATAGGCGTCGATGGTGCAAGATATAAAGCCCTCGAATTTGTCGGCGATAGCTTAGAATATATCGATATGGACGGACGTTTTAGCCTTTGTAATATGGCGATAGAAGCCGGCGGCAAAAGCGGTATAATCGCCGTCGATGATATCACAAAAGAGTTTTTGTCCTCTAAAAATTTGCGTAGTGAGCCGATCTTGCATTATTCTGACGAGGGTGCAAACTATGAAAAAGTTATAGAAATAGACACCGCCAAGCTCGATCCTGTCGTGGCTTATCCGTTTTTACCAAGCAAAGGCAAGAGCGTAAGAGAGGCGGTAAAAGACAATATCGCGGTCGATCAAGTCTTTATCGGAAGCTGCACAAACGGGCGTTTAAGCGATCTTCGCATAGCCGCACAAATCCTAAAAGGCAAAAGAGTTTCTAAAAAAACCCGCCTTATCATCACTCCAGCCACGCAAAAAACGGCGTTGGCGGCTCAAAAAGAAGGTTTATGGGACATCTTTGTCGAAGCCGGAGCCGTCGTAAGCAACCCAACTTGCGGTGCTTGTCTTGGCGGATATATGGGCATTTTGGGTGCTGGCGAAAGGTGCGTAAGCACAACAAATCGCAACTTTGTAGGCAGAATGGGCGATAGATCGAGTGAGATATATTTGGCAAACTCGGCAGTCGCAGCCGCCAGTGCGATAACCGGCAAAATAACCGATCCAAGAGATCTTTAAAACTTATCTATCTGAAAAATTATCAAATTTGATATTTTAAATTTGC
>JAILCJ010000095.1 GCA_024680445.1 Campylobacter sp. | reverse complement strand
TAAAGCAAAGCAACAAATGTTCCAAAAAATGTTTTTTTAAATTCTAAAAATGCTAAAACAAAAGAATTTAAGCTAAATTTGGTAAAGCCTAGATAAATTTTTGTAAATTTTTATAAAAAAGTGTGTTTGAACTAAAATTTTGATAAAAACATAAAGTTTTCATTTTATTTAAAGTTATTTAAAGCACATAAAAGCGTCCTTTGGGTAAAATGCCAAGCTTTAAAAGGTAAATTTTATGTTTAACATAGTTTTGGTTCATCCACAAATTCCACAAAATACCGGCTCTATCGGGCGTATGTGTGTCAATGCAAATTTGAACTTACATATCGTAAAACCAACTGTTTTTGATATAAGCGAAAAGGCGGTAAGACGGGCAGGGCTTGATTATTGGGCGAAATTAAATCCCATGATATGGGAGAGTTTGGACGAATTTTTGGCAAAAAATATAGACAAAAAAGATAGATTTTTCTTTGCGACGACTAAGACGAATCGCTTGTATTATGACGCCAAATTTCAGCCGGGGGATTTTATATTTTTTGGTGGTGAAAGCACCGGTTTACCACGGGATTTTATGGATATAAATTTTAAAAACGCTATCACTATACCCATGGGCGAAGCTGGACGAAGTTTGAATCTTGCAACTAGCGTTGGCATTATTTCTTATGAGGCAATTCGCCAAAATATCGATAAATTCGAGTTTAGGAGACCAGTTTGAAAATTTTTATTTGGCTCTTTTTGAGTATTTCTATCATCTTTGCTCAAAATATCAAAATCGCAACTTACAATGTCGAAAACCTTTTTGACGGCAAAAATAACGGCAACGAATATCAAGATTTTAAGATAGGCAAGGGTAAGTGGAGTAGTGAAAAGTCAAGCAAAAAGCTTGAAAATATTAGTCGCGTAGTAACTGCTATAAATGCCGATATAATCGCTATCGAAGAGGTAGAAAACGAGGCTATTTTAAAAGAGCTTGCCAAGCTTTGCGGTTATGGATATGTAAGTTTTTCGGCACCTAAAAATTCCCCAGTTGGTCTTGGCATAATGTCAAAAATTAAACCAAAATTTTCTGAAAGATACCCAGTTAGCGGTGTTAAAACAAGGGATATTTTGCGTGTGGTTTTTCAAACAGAGGGCAAGGAATTTTCTATCTTTGTAAATCACTTCCCAGCTTACAAAAAAAATGGCTATAAAAATCAGCAAAAAGCCGAAAGAACGCTTCGTGTGGCACTAGCCCAACACAAATACGCCATAGCACTTGGGGATTTTAACACGCCTTATTCAAAGGGCAAAAAAAACCTGCTAAATGATATCGTTGTTACCAAAAACTATACGAATTTATGGGAGAAAGTTAAACACAAACAAAGATATTCGTTTGCGGCTTACGGCAAAAAACGAGCCATAGACCATGTTTTACTTTCGCCGGAATTTTTTGAAAAAAATGGCGATTTTGTCTATGTTTGTGATAGTTTTAAGGTTTTTAAAGCCGATTTTATGATGAACGGCGATTATGTTCGTTCACAAAATGGTGAAAATTTGTATTCAGATCATTTGCCCTTGGTTTTTGAAATTTCAAGCGAACAAAATCAAGCTTGCGGTATAATTGACAAAATTTTTAACTAAAAATTAGGACTGAAATGACAATTTTAGACACAATAATGCTAGTGCTTTTTGTTGCTTTTTTAGTTTTTATGCTAAGAGGCGTGGCACTACAAACACTCAAAAAACACGAAAATAACGATAAAAAGGTTGAAAAATGACAAAAGAATTGCTAATCGAAATAGGCGTCGAGGAACTCCCAGCCATACCATTTTTGAAAGAATTTGCAAACATAAAAACAAAATGGCAAAAAGTCCTAGACGAATACAATGTTTCAAGCAAATTTGACTTTTACTATACGCCACGTCGACTTTGCTTTTATCATAAAGAATTTTTGCTAAATCAGCCAGATAGTTTTAGCGAATTTATAGGTGCTCCGCGTCAAGTTGCTTTGCAAGACGGCAAATACACGCCTGCTGCTTTGAGTTTTGCAAAAAAATGTGGCATAAGCACGGACGAGCTTAAATTTGCAGAAGTTAAGGGCAAGGAAGTTTTGTATTATAAAAAACTTATAAAAGGCGTCGAAAGCAAGAGCTTACTTGGCGATATGATAGAAAAATTTTTGCTAAGTTTAAATTTTGGCAAATCCATGCGTTGGGGTGATACAAAATTTGAATTTATCCGCCCTGTTAGGTCGTTTTTGTGCTTGCTTGGCGATGAAATCGTTAAATTTAACAAATTTGGTATCCAAAGTGGCGGCGATATCTTTACTCACAGAGATAAAGGCTATGAAAAAGTTGCGGTTAAAAACGCTAGTGAGTATTTTGCGAAAATGCCACAATACGGCATCATGCTTGATTCAAAACTTCGCCGTGAAAAAATCCTAAACGACTTTGCTAACATCGAAGCACAAAGCGGTTTAAAGATACAAATAGATAATGATTTGCTAGATGAAGTCGTGGCTATCACCGAATATCCGACCGCACTTTTAGGGACTTTCGAGGCAGAATTTCTTGAAGTGCCAAGCGAAGTTATCATAACTTCTATGAAAGAGAATCAGCGATATTTTGCGGTTTTTGACGGCAAAAAACTTAGCAACCACTTTGTAGTCGTTTCTAATTCGCTAAGCAAGGATTCTTCGCTTATCGTGCGTGGTAATGAAAAGGTTTTGCGTGCAAGACTTAGCGATGCGATGTTCTTTTGGGAGAGCGATTTAAAAGCCGAATTTAGCCCAGAAAAACTAAAAAATGTAACCTATTTAAAAGAACTTGGCACGACTTACGAAAAAACTTTGCGTGAAGAAAAAGTCGCCTTAAAACTTGCCGAAATTTTCGCCGATAGACTAAAAAACGAAGTTGGCGAGGACTATAAAAAGCTAGTAAGTAGGGCTGTTATGCTAAGCAAAGCCGACCTTACAAGCGGTATGGTTTACGAATTTACCGAGCTTCAAGGCATAATGGGTGCTTACTATGCAAGTGCCAAAGGCGAAAATGAAAATGTCGCACGAGCCATTAAAGAGCAGTATCTGCCAAACGGCGAAAACAGCGAACTACCAAGCACCGTGCTATCGGCGGTAGTGGCTTTGGCGATAAAGATAGAAAGTTTGATAGGACTTTTTAGCGTCGGCAAAATCCCAAGTGGCAACAAAGACCCTTATGCTTTAAGACGCTCTGCAAACGGCATTATCAAGATACTTCAAGACAAAAATTTAAATTTCGATCTAAAAGCTTTTATAGATGAAATTTGCAAAGATTATGCCAAATTTGATACCGCCTCTTTGGTGGCTTTTATCAACGAAAGACTTTATACATTTTTTGAGTGCAACAGCTCTATCATCAAGGCTTGTTTGGCTTCGCAAAAAGGCGATGTTTTAGCTCAAATTTCAGCCATAAACGCCCTTGCAAAAGTTTGCGAAAGTCAAAGTTTTCGTGAGAATTTCAGCACCTTTAAACGTCTTGCAAACATCATCAAAGACGGCGTAAAATCAGGCGTTGATGAGAGTTTATTTAAAGATAGTTCGGAGCAAAATTTATATAGCAAATTTAAAGATATTGCTAGCAAAAATTTAAGTGATTTTGATAAATTAAATGAACTTTTTGGCTTAAAAACAGCCATAGATAGCTTTTTTGAAAATGTCATGATAAATGATGAAAATCCAAAAATTCGTCAAAACCGCTTAGCCTTAGTCGGTGAAATTTATCAAGAATTTCTAAAAATAGCAGATATAAAAGAGATAAGCTTATAAACTCCAAATTTTGGGCTTTTTAGCCCAAAATTTCACTCAAATTTGATTATTTGAAAATTTTTAAAATTTCGTCTTTTACATTATTTTTTTGCAAATATTGTAAAAGCGTAATTTTATCATTTCCGTCAAAAACTTCCATTTTATCAAATTGTTTTTCTTTAAGAATTTCAAAGAATTTTTTATCTTGCTTGTCAAGCAGTCGTTCTAAAAAATAACAAGTATCTAGCGAATCCATTTCTATTTTATAGCCGTCAAGCCACTCCGAAAAGCCCTTGTAGTCATTTTCATCGATAATTTTTGAAAAAACAAAATGAAAAGAATCAAAGATTTCTTTTTCAAGCTGACTTAGATATTGCCCCGGATAAACCTCATCTTCTACCTTATATTTGCCTTCTAAAATGCTTAAAATTTCGCTTTTTATTTCTACAAAACCCTCGAAATTTAGCTTTTTATATTCAAGTATTTGCTTTTTTATATCTTCGATATATTTTGCCTTTTCTTCTGGTGTTTGGGCAAAAGCATTGTTTAAAACCAAAAGCCCAGCTATCACAGCAGAGCCTAAAAATTTAGTAATATTTTTCAAACTTATTCCTTTTATGCAAGTTTTGTAAATTTCAAATTTAACTATCAAATTTACCTCTTTTTGCGTAAAAATTTCGCTTAAATTTGGCAAAATCACCATTTGCTATGGCATTTCTCATTTCGCTCATCAAATTTAGATAATAATGCAGATTATGCAAGCTTGCAAGGCGGTAAAATGTAAGCTCCCTTGCCCTAAAAAGGTGGTTTAGATAGCCACGGCTATAATTACGGCAGGTGTGACAATTACAAAGTGGATCGATAGGCGAGTGGTCGTTTATAAAGGCGGCGGATTTGACATTTATCTTGCCAAAACTTGTAAAAAGCGTGCCGTTTCTGGCGTTTCGTGTAGGCATAACGCAGTCAAACATATCCACGCCACGTTCGACATTTTCGACCAAATCCTCAGGCGTGCCAACCCCCATTAGATAACGCGGTCTATTCGCATCTATAAAAGGCATCACAGCCTCGACCGTGTCATACATTTCTTGGTTTGTTTCGCCAACGCTTAAACCGCCTATGGCAAGTCCGTCAAAATCCATTTCGCAAAGGCTTTTTGCGCATGTTTTTCTCGCCTCAAAGTCCGTTGCACCTTGAATAATGCCAAAAATATTTTGTGCCCTGCCTATGCCTTTTTCTTGTTGGGATTTGTGATAGTTTATCGCCTCTTTCGCCCATTTTATCGTGCGTTTTACGCTTAATTCGACACGTTTTTTTTCTGCCGGCAAGGCGACTAAGTCATCAAGTATCATCATTATATCGCTACCCAAATCATACTGCGTATCAAGCACTGAACGTGGCGTAAAATAGTGCAAACTGCCGTCTATATGGCTTTTAAATTTGATACCGCCGTCATCATTTTTGGTTTTCGAACGCAAACTAAAAGCTTGGAATCCACCGCTATCGGTCAAAAACGAACGATCAAAACGGCTAAATCCGTGCAAACCGCCAAACTCTTTGACTACTTTTGAGCCCGGACGCAAATACATATGGTAAGTGTTGGCGAGTATGATTTTTGCGTCAAGTATCTCGCTCATATCGTAAGCGTCAAGACTTTTGACCGCTCCGACCGTGCCAACTGGCATAAAAACCGGCGTTTGAATCTCGCTGTGAGCGGTTTTTATAAGTCCTAGCCTTGCGTTATTGTTTGTTTTGATGACTTTAAATTCCATTTTATCCCTTGTTTTTATATCCCATATTTAGGCTTTTTTGCTTTAAATTTTATTTTAAAATCATATTTTTTAACCTTATTTTTGTAAAAAATACAAAGTATTTTACATAAAATTTTACATAAAATATCAAATTTGATGAAAAATCACAAAAGCCCAGCGATTTTTTACAAAATCAAATTTGATTTTATAAAAGCCCAAAATATAAGCATTTACACCAAATTCGTTTTATCAAATTTCAAAGCTTTTTATCAAATTTGCCTTATCAAATTTGATATTTTATAAACTAAATTTGATAAGCTAAAAACAAATTTGATAAACACTTATAAAATCCCAAATGCTTTTTATATAAAATTATCAAATTTGATACTTTATAAAGCAAATTTGAAAATCATGATTTTACATAATGCATAAAATTTAAATTTTTGGGATTGTAGCAAAAAAGGCTTTAAAGGACTTTGTAAGAAGTGAAATTTTATAAAATTATTTTAGCCGTTGTAAGCTTTTTAAATATGGCATGTTTTTTCAACTTAAATGCGAAAGGTGCAAGTTCGCCACTTTTTAAAGTTCTAAGCTTTTTAATATGGCAAGTTTTTTCAAGCCTATCAAATTTGATCTTTTTTGTTTAAGTTCAAAGTGTTAAATTTTCTTTGAATTTTAGGCGTTTTTTATTACAATAAAGCTTTATTAAAAAGCTAAATTTAACTTCATCAAGGAATTTAAATGACACCAGAGCAAAAATCTAGACAAGAAATCGATGATTTACTTATAAAAGCTGGTTATATCATACAAGATAGAGATGAGTTTGACCGCACCGCTGGACGTGGCGTGGTGGTTCGTGAATTTGCCATGAGTGATGGCAGTTTTGCGGATTATCTTATCTTTATAGACGGCAAAGCTTGTGGCGTCATAGAAGCCAAAAAAGCTGGTCTTAGCCTAAGTGGCGTAGAAAATCAATCACGCCATTACGCCAAAAATTTGCCCGAAAATGTCCGCACTCATATAGATAATGAGTTGCCGTTTTTGTTTGAAAGCAATGGAGCTGAGATTTATTTTACTGATTCGCGTGATACAAAAAGCCGTTCTAGGCGAATTTTTGCTTTTTATCGTCCTGAATTTTTGGCAGAAATTCTTAGCAAAGACACTTTAAGAAACAAAATCTTATCCATGCCAAGCCTAGAAATGGCAAATCTTAGACAATGCCAATTTGACGCCATAAATTCGCTAGAAAATTCACTCAAAGCCTATAAACCAAGAGCCTTAATCCAAATGGCAACTGGTGCTGGCAAGACCTTTACAGCGTGCAATTTCATTTATCGCCTTATCAAATTTGGCGGTGCAAAAAGGGTGCTATTTTTGGTAGATAGAAACAACCTTGGCAAACAGACCAAAAATGAATTTGAAAATTTTCACCTTAGCGATGAAAACCGCAAATTTAGTGAAGTTTATATCACCCAGCACCTTAACACAAACGCCATAGACAAAGACGCAAAAGTCGTTATCACCACTATTCAGCGTATGTATTCTATGCTTAGCGGTGATGAATATTACGATGAAAAAGACGAGGAAATTTCAGCTTATGAAAACTACAAAAGCGAGGATAAAAGCGAACGCATAGTAAACTACAACCCAAATATCCCCATAGAAAGCTTTGATTTTATCGTAGTTGATGAGTGCCACAGAAGTATTTATGGCGAGTGGAGACAGGTTTTAGAATACTTTGACGCCTTTATCATAGGACTTACCGCCACTCCATCCAAGCAGACTTTGGGATATTTTGGTGCAAATTTGGTAAGCGAATATCCACTAGAACGCTCCATAATAGACGGCATAAATGTTGATTGTGAAATTTTTCGCATAAAAACCCAAATCAGCGAACATGGAAGCACTATCCAAAAAGGCTTTACAGTGCCTGTGATAGATAAAAAAACTAGATTAAAACGTTATGAAAGCTTAGATGAAAATTTAGAATACCAAAAATCAGACCTAGACCGCTCTGTGGTATCTACAAATCAAATTCAAACTATTTTAGAGTGCTACAAAAACGCTATTTTTACCGAGCTTTATCCAGAGCGTGAGCCTAATTTTGTGCCAAAAACCCTTATTTTTGCCAAAGATGACAATCACGCAGAAAACATCACTCGCATAACTAGGGAAATTTTCGCACAAGGCAATGATTTTTGCAAAAAAATCACTTATAATATCGGCAAAATTAAGCCAGAAGAGCTAATAAAAGCTTTTAAAACAGACCCAAATTTTCGCATAGCAGTTACCGTGGATATGATAGCCACAGGCACAGATATCAAACCGCTTGAAGTAGTGATTTTTATGCGTGATGTAAAGTCATCTTTGTATTACGAGCAGATGAAAGGCAGAGGCGTTCGCACTATAAATCCTAATGATTTGCAAACTATCACGCCAAACGCCAAGAGCAAAGATAAATTTTATCTCATAGATGCCGTGGGCGTAAGCGAAAGCAAAAAATCCATTTCGGCACCGCTTGAACGCAAAAAAGGCACAAGTCTAGCCAAAATCTTAGAAAATGTCGCTGGTGGCGATACTAGCGATGATACGCTTTGCACTCTTGCTGGTCGCTTGGTGCGAATAGAAGCTAATATCAGCGATGATGACAAGGCTCAAATTTCAGACATAATAGGGGCAAAAACCCTAGGGCAACTGGCTAGTGATATCCTA
>JAILCJ010000093.1 GCA_024680445.1 Campylobacter sp. | reverse complement strand
CATACGGCGATAGTTTGACCGCCATTTACAAAGAGCATAAACACCAAAAGTCCGCCCAGCAAACTAATAATAATCCACCAATAAATTTGCAAATCCATATTAAAATCCTATTTTTATTTGTTTAAGCATTATTTTGATTTCGGCTATCAAAAGTGCGGTAAATAAAGCCGCAAAAACCCAAAACGATATCATTACATTTGTGCCACTCAAATTTGTCGCCGCGATGCCTACTGGCATGAGCCCTTCTATCGCCCAAGGCTGGCGACCCACCTCGGCTACTATCCAGCCACACTCCGAGGCGATATAGCCTAGCGGAATACTCGCCACGCACAGCCACAAGGTCTTTTTAAAGTCCTCTATGTCGTTACCCATGGCAAGGAAAAGCACCGCCATAAATAGCACTATGAAAAATCCGCCCAAAGCGACCATGATATGAAAGCTATAAAACACCGGTGCTATCGGCGGTATGGCGTCTTCTGGCTTGTCTAAATAGCCATAACCAAAATAGCCCATATTGTCTTGCAAAATTTTCTCGCTTTCTTGCATTTTGGCTTCATCGCCCGCTTTTTGGGCGGTTTTAAAATCCTTCAAAGCCCCCACGGCAAGGCGACCTTTGGCGATTTTCTCGCTCACGCTTTCTATGCTGTATTCTTGATTGCCAAAAACCAAATCCTCGATGCCCGGAGTAAATTTGTTTATATCCCTTGTCGCCATGATACCAAGGGCATAAGGGGTGGAGATTTCAAATTTATACGGGCTTTGATTGTCGCCTAATTTTTTGTCGCTATTTAACACGCCAAACGCCACGATACCGGCGTTTTTCTCGCCTTTATAAAGCCCTTCCATAGCCGCTAGTTTCATAGGCTGTTTGTTTGCGACTTGATAAGCACTCTCATCGCCACTAAACAGCACGAAAAGCGAGCTAAGCAAGCCAAAAGTTGCCGCTACGATCAGGCTTTTTTTCGCCATCATAAAATGACGTTTGCGAAGCAAAAACCACGCTGAAATGCCCATTACAAAAAGTGCCGAGGTGATGTAGCCACTGCCCACGGTGTGCGTAAATTTACTCACAGCCACAGGGCTTAGGGCGACATCAAAGAAATTTGTCATTTCGTTTCTAGCGGTGAGAGGATTAAAGGTCGTGCCAGCGGGGTATTGCATCCAGCCGTTGGCGATGAGTATCCAAAGTGCTGAGAGATTTGAGCCGATAGCCACGAGCCAAGTCGAAAGCAAGTGAAAGCCCTTGCTGACTTTGTTCCAGCCAAAAAACATAACCGCAAAAAATGTGCTTTCTAAGAAAAACGCCACTATGCCTTCAACCGCCAGCGGAGCCCCAAAAATATCGCCCACAAACCAGCTGTAATTCGCCCAGTTCGTGCCAAATTCAAACTCCATAATAAGCCCAGTTGCCACGCCGATAGCGAAATTTATGCCAAAAAGTTTCGCCCAAAATTGCGTGATACGTTTCCATTGCTCGTTGCCAGTGCGAACATAAATGCTCTCCATGAAAGCGACTATAAAGCTAAGCCCCAAAGTAAGGGGCACAAACAAAAAGTGATACATTGCAGTCAGCCCAAACTGAGCTCTACTCCAATCAACGCTTGATAAGTCCATTTTTATCCTTTATTAAATTTTCTATAACAAAGTCGGATTTTTCGGCGTCTGTGTCAAATTTCTTATTTAATGTTTCGTTAAAAAATATCACACGGACTACGAAAAACATAATGAATAATTTTATCAATATAACCAACCAAAGTGTTTTGCCGATTTTCATATTTTTAAAGCCATCGGCATAAAAATTCCAAATTCTTTTCATATTTTGTGTAAAATTTTACATATTTTCAAAATGTTCACGGAGATTTTCTCTGATTTTTTCGTTAATTTCGTCTGCATCATTTAAATTTTCATTTACTAAATTATCAATTTTGCTTAAAATTTCAAATAATGAATTCTCCCAACTTTGCGGACTTGCATTTTGATTCATGCTTTGTAAAAAGGCAAGTTTTTTGCTGATTTCGCTAAGTTCGCTTAAAATTTTATCCTTGCACTCATCATTTTTCGCCGCTCCATCATTTATCAAAGCACGAAGATCTCGTATATTTTCATCTATTGCATCGCAAAAATTTATGTATTTTTGTGAATTTTGGCGAAGTAGGGCAAATTTGTTTTCGTCACTTTGTTCGTATGCGACTTTTTGGTCGATATTTTTGGTGATTTTTTGTATTTGCATGTAAAGTATAGCACCAGCCAAAATAGCGATAAAAAGTGCGACAGTTATATCGTTCATCGTTTTTTCCTTTTGATAATTCCGTCTATACTAACCATGAAAACTGCAATGGCAATTAAGACAAAAGAGATAATTTTTGTCGTGTTTAAAATTTCGCCGTAATATACGCCCAAGCCAATAGACATGAGCGGAATTATATACTGCATAAAGGCAACAGAAGTTAAATTTATTTTTACGCTGCCAATATTAAAGGCGAGTAATGGAACTATGGTCACAATTCCAGAAGCCATCATTAAAATGCTGTCGAAATTTGCGCCAAAATGCCCAAGTGAGCGTGATTGTATAAAGTAAAAATAAACAAGAGAAAAAGGTAAAAGTAGCAAGGTTTCGACCAATAATGCGGGCAGGGCAGACACATTTACTTTTTTGTGCACTAAAATGTAAAAAGCAAATGAAACGGAGTTAATTAGTCCGACAAAAGGAATTTCGCCAAGGCTGTAAATTTGAACGCAAAGCACGATAGTAACGATAATTATCGAAAATTTTGTAATCAAGCTTATCTTTTCGTTTAGAAAAAAATATGCAAGGATGATGCTAATTAGCGGTGTTAAAAACTGCCCGAGTCCGGTTTGAAGCAAATATCCGTTTGCAACCGCATAGACATAAATCCACCAGTTTAGGCTTATGAGCGTGCCACTAAGAAGCAGAGCGTAACGTGTTTTTGGTGCTTTTAATAATGCTATGACTTCTTTAAATTTGTTTGCAAAAAACAAAACGATAGCCAAAAATACGACAGACCAGATTATGCGGTGTATCAAAATTTCGATCGAGCTAATGCTTGGATCAAATTGTTTGAAGTACAAAGGATAGCACGACCACATAAAAAAGGACGAAAGTGTAAGCCAAAAGCTGAAATTTGCGTTATCTTTAAGCATAAATTTCACGCTTTTTACATTGTAATTTTGGAGCAAAATAGTTTTTTAAAGGGCTAAATTTGATTTTAAAATTATCAAATTTGCTTTGAAATTTATCAAATTTGATTTTAAGTTTATCAAATTTGCTTTGAAATTTATCAAATTTGATTTTAATTTCATCAAATTTGCTTTGAAATTTATCAAATTTGATTTTAATTTCATCAAATTTGCTTTGAAATTTATCAAATTTGAT
>JAILCJ010000092.1 GCA_024680445.1 Campylobacter sp. | reverse complement strand
TCAAATTTGCTTTTGTGAATCATCAAATTTGATTTGTGTTCGCTCACTCTGTGGATTTTTTGATTATCAAATTTCAACTTGTGAATTATCAAATTTGATACAAATTTGCTTTTAAATTTAGCAAATTAAAAGCAGAAATTTTGCATAAAATGCAAGATTATTTAAATTCCTCGTCTATGAATTTGCATATACTTTTGTAATCTTGCCAGCCAGGTTTTGCCTTAGGCACTGGGGCGCCTTTTTTTATGCTATCGCAAACTTCTATGCTTTCATGCAAAGCACAAAGTGATTCGAATTTTGAATCTGTATATCTGCCGTCCCAAAGTTTGATTTTGTCGAATTTTTTGTAATTTTGCCTTGTTTGGCAAGCAGGTTTGGCATATTTCATAAAATTTGCCTTATCATAATTTTCTAAAAAAGTTTCTGCCAAAAATAAGCAAGCTGGGAAGGGGGCGTTGTTTTCGCAGGCTTTTTTTGCACTTTGTATCGCTGATTTTTTATCATTTAGCTCGTTATAAACAAGCCCCAAAAAACCGCAAGCTTGATACTCGCCCATGTCACAAGCTTTCTTAAAATATATCTTGCTTTGCTCTTTGTCTTTTACGGTATCGTTATATAAATGTCCGATAGTTTCGCACATTTTTTTATCGCCATTATCGCACTGGGCTTTTATAATATCAAACATAGCATCAAGTTTTTCATCGGCAAACAATGTCGAAAATACAGCCAAGGCTAAAAGAAATTTTTTCATTTTTTCTCCTTAAAATTTATTGACCATTTATAATAGCAACAACAGCTAAAAACAAAAACACAGCCAAGATAGCCAAGCCTATAAAAACGGCTATTTTATTAACTCCGCCCATGTTTTTTAGCATTTGGTCGTCCTCGTATCGTAAAGCTTTTTCAAAATTTGAGATTATTATATACTTTGCAAATACAGCATAAAACAAAAAAATCGTATACGGCAGGCAAAAAATCCATATATGCTCCCACCAGTTTGGCAACATAAAAGGCAAAATTGGGACAAAAAAACAAATAATCATATTTACATAATCCCTACGATACATGAAAAACAAAGCATGGGCAAAGAAAGCCCACCAGCTAAAAGTTGGGATTTTTGCTAGTTTTTCTTTGCCGCCGCCATTAAAAAACAGCTCGGCTGCCTTGGCGTAAAGTTCAACTTTGTTTGGTGTTTGCAAGTAAATTTGAAGTTTTTGGCGAAGTTTTTCAGGATCTGAAAAAATCTCTTTTGTATATTTTGTCAAAATTCATCCTTAAATAATGCCAAGTTTTACTAAAAACTTAGCAAATTCGAATAAATCAAATTTGATAAATTTTTAAGCACCAAAGTGCGAGAGAATCGCCATTTGGTGCCGTGAAATTATTTTGCGACAGCTTCAACTTCGACGTTGATTTTTATCTCATCGCCCAAAGAAACGGTTGATGAATCTGGTGCAAAGTTAAAATCGCTTCTTTTTATCTTGCCTTCAAGGCTAAAACCGACTTTTTCTTTGCCGTCTTTGCCGGTGGCTTTACCGCCGTATTCATAGTCAAGTTTGACCGCCTTTGTTACATCTTTTATAGTGAGATTTCCCACTATATCGTCACCGTCGACGCCTGTCATTTCAAATTTGATATCAGGATATTTTTGGGTGTCAAAAAAATCCGCAGCGCAAAGGTGTTTATCACGTGCATCGTTGTCAGTAAAGATAGAATCTGCTTTGATAACGGCATTTAGGCTTTTTAGTTTTTCGCCCTCTATGTCAGCGGTGGCAGAGACTTTTTTGAAGTGTCCAACAACATTGCTTATGCCAAGGTGTTTGATCTTGAAACTTGTGTTTGAGTGAGCAGGTTCAAGCTCGTAAACAGTGGCGTTTGCAATGGTAGCAGCGAGTGCAAGTGCAAGTGAAAAATTTAGTACTTTCATCTTAATCCTTTGTGTTGAAGTGAGAAAAAAATTATATTTGTTTTTTTTAAATAAAATTAAAATTTTTTTATGCCCCTTTGTTTTTTTGCCAAATTTGATTTGATAAAAAAACAAATTTAAGTATAATTAGCCCCATGAAATACGCACATTTACAAGATTTGGCAAAATACTTCGCAAAATTTAAAAAAATAAGCGATATAAAACGGGTAGCAGACATGCTTTTGCTTATAGATTTTGGCGGAGAAATCATCTTTTTTGACCTTGCAAAATCGGGCTCGGCGATATATAAAAACGAGGATTTTAAAGCTATAAAAATTTACAACGCCCCCTTTGATACCATGCTTAAAAAACGACTTCGCTCGGCTAAAATTTGCGAATTTTCTTGTCTTGAAAACAACAGAATTTTAAAACTCGTTTGCGAACTTCAAGGCTCATATAAAAGCATAAAAACTACGCTTTATCTTGAATTTACTGGACGATTTACAAATGCCATTTTATGTGATGAAAACGGCGTTATCATCGAAGCTCTTCGCCATATCGATAATGACTTGCGAACCATTAAACCAAACCATAAACTTTGCGAATTGGCACCGATACAAATAAAAGAAAAAGCTTGTGAAAGCATAGAAAATTTCGATGAATTTTTGCATAAAGAATTCGAGCGGATAAATAAAGCAAATTTGACAAATTTAAAAAGCATAAAACAAGCACAAATTCTTAAAAAAATCCAAAATTTTAAAAGCTTAAATGATGAATTGCCAAAGGCTAGCGAACTCATGCATCAAAGCGATGATCAAGCCAAAAAAGCAACGCTTTTACTAGCAAATTTGACAAATCTTAAATCCTATGAAAGGAAATTTGAACTAGAAAATTTTGACGGAGAAAAGATCAAATTTGAACTTGACGAGGCTCCAAAAATCGCCGCAAACAAATTTTTTACAAATTCAAAAAAACTTCGCCAAAAAGCCCTTGGCATAGACGCTCAAAGACAAAATTTACAAGAAAAAATCAACTTTTATACCAAACTTTTAGCCCTTGTAAATACGGCAAAAAGTCAAAATGAACTTGAAATTTTACAACCAAAAAGCAAAAACGAAAAAAAAGAGAAAAATCAAAGCGAAAATGTGAAAAATTTTTATATCAGCGAGTATAAAATTTCTATCGGACGCAATGAAAAAGGCAACCAAGAACTGCTAAAAAACGCAAAAAAAGATGATATCTGGTTTCATTTAAAAGATATAGCAAGTCCCCATGTTTTGCTAAAAAGCAAAAAGACAAAACCAGATGAAAATGTCCTAAGATACGCTGCAAAACTATGTTTATCTTTTAGCGATGTGGGAGCTGGAAACTATGAAATAGACTATACAAAAAGAGCAAATGTGAAAATTTTAAGCGGTGCAAGTGTAAACTATATCGATTATGATACGATAATACTTTCAAAGGAGTAAAAAATGCAACTCACACAAGTAGGAAACGCAAATTTTATAAATCAAAATGCCCCAGTCGTATCTGCACAAAATGCAAATAACCAAGCACGTTTTGATTTGCAAGCTGGTATGACAACGCAAATAGCTGCCGATAAAAACGAGCAAGTAACCGAGCTTCGTCCAACCGAAGAAAGCTATAAAATCGACCCCGAAAACGAACACGAAAAAAAGAAAAATGACCAAAATGGCAAAGAAGAGCAAAATTTAAGTCAAGACGAAGAAGACGAAAACGCACAAGTAAACACAAGCGAATACGATGAATTTAGTAGCGATGACGAAGAATCAGGGCATATAAACATAATCGTTTAAATTTTAGCTAAAAATTTAAAAAGTCTAAAACATTTAAAAATAAGTGCGAATTTTATCAAGAAAACAAAAAAGTCTAAAAATATCCGAAATTTACCATGTGCTTTGAAATTTTAAGCCATAAATTTTATAAATTTTGCCCAACTCACGATTTTATAAGAATTTTTTTGCTAAAATCCACCAAATTTTTAAAGGACGATATATGAGTGAGAAAATCAAAACAGGTGTTATTATCTTTGCTGCCCTGCTTTTTTTGTTATACATTAATAGCTATATTTTAAACTTTATTATACTTGGCGTTGTGCTTGGCTTTGCCTTTCTTGAAGCCTTGAAACTTTACGATATAGACAACAAAAACCTTGTTTATATCGCCATTGCTTTTTATACATTGGCATTTTTTACCAACCCTTTATTTGTGGCTTTGCTTTGTATACTAACCATAGCCGCTGTCATAGCACACATAAAAAGCGATAATATGAAAATAATCGCACCTTTTGTGTATCCAACCATACCGATTTACTTGATATGGATGTTGTATTCAGAATTTGGCGTTGCTTTTTTATTTTGGCTCATTATCATCGTCGCTTCAAGCGATACCGGAGCATATTTTGTCGGTAAATTTTTTGGCAAACGCTCATTTAGTCCTAGTTCGCCAAACAAAACCATAGAAGGCGTTGCAGGCGGTTTGCTTTGTGGTACGGTGATAGGTACCATATACGGACTTTGCATATCTGACGGCTTTTTTCAAATACTATGCACCAGCTTTTTGGTAGCATTTTTCGGGATTTGGGGAGATCTATTTGAGAGTTATTTAAAAAGACAAAACGAAGTCAAAGACAGTGGCGATCTTTTCCCCGGACACGGCGGTATGCTCGATAGAATAGACGGATATTTATTTGGCGTTGTCGCCTTGCTTTGGACGCTTTCGTGGTAATACTAGGTTCAACAGGATCTATCGGACAAACAAGTTTAAAACTTTGCGAAAGATACGGCGTAAGCATAGAAGCTCTAAGTTGTGCTTCAAATGTTTCGCTTTTAAATGAGCAAATCGCAAAATTTAAGCCAAAATTTGTGTGCATAAAAGACGCAAATTTGAAGTCAAAAGTCGATTGCGATCAAGTTTTTGTGGGCGATGAGCTAGAAAATATGCTCGAACTTTGCCAAAGTCAAAAAGTGGTGAACGCCATAGTTGGCTTTGCGGGGCTAAAAGCGAGTTTAAAAACACAAAAATTAGGCAAAACTTTGGCTCTTGCAAACAAAGAAAGCCTTGTTGTAGGTGGCAAATTTCTAAAAACAGACGAAATTTTACCCATAGACAGCGAACATTTTGGCTTAAAATTTTTACTTCAAAATAAAAACAAAATTTCACGCCTTATCATTACCGCAAGTGGTGGAGCTTTTTATAAAACACCACTTGAAATGCTTGATAAGGTAAAAGCAGCCGATGCTTTAAAACACCCAAATTGGAACATGGGAGCAAAGATAACCATAGACAGTGCGAGCATGGCAAATAAGCTTTTTGAGATCATGGAGGCATTTTGGCTTTATGGCACAAAAAACATAGACGCCGTGATAGAGCCTAGTTCGACCATACACGCTCTTGTTGAGTTTATAGACGGTTCAAGCACGGCTCATATAAGTCAAACCGATATGAGTTTAGCTATCGCTCACGCCTTGTTTGACAAGGTAGATGATCGAATAGTTAAACATACGAATTTGCTTAGCCTTGCACCGCTAGAATTTCACAGCATAGATACGCAAAAATATCCGATATTTTCGCTAAAAGATGAAATTTTGGCAAATCCAGATATGGGCGTTGTCGTAAATGCAGCAAATGAATTTATGGTTTATAAATTTTTAGAAGGTAAATGTGGATTTTTAGACATTTCAAGAGTAGTTTTAAAAAGTTTTGATAAATTTTTAGCTTCAAAAATCTCAAACATAGATGAAATTTTTGACTTAGACGAAGCCGTAAGAGCTTATGCAAAGGAGATTTAGTGCAAAAATACGAAGGATACAAATTTAGCACAAAAGACAGCCTTATAGGTGTGCAGTTTTTGTTTGTCGCCTTTGGTGCCTTGGTTTTAGTGCCTATACTAACCGGACTTAATCCAAATGTAGCACTTTTTACCGCCGGTATCGGTACTTTGGCGTTTCAGCTAGTAAATCGCGAACAAATTCCGCCGATTTTTTTAGCAAGTTCTTTCGCTTTTATAGCACCTATAAATTTTAGCATAGAAAAATGGGGTTTACCAGCAACTTTGGGGGGCATAGTCTTTGCCGGTCTTTTTTATGTCGTGCTTAGTTTTTTTGTAAGGATAAATGGCGAAAAGTTCATACACAAACTTTTGCCACCTGTTGTTGTTGGCCCAGTTATCATGACTATCGGTCTTATACTTTCACCAGCAGCGGTTAAAATGGCAATGGGCGAGACTACAAACCTTTGCACCCAAACCCAAGCCATAGGACTAGCATTTATCTCACTCATGGCAACCATAGTTGTAATGATGCTTGCAAAAGGAATTTTAAGACTTATACCTATATTTTTTGGTATAGCATGCGGTTATGTCGTAGCCTTTGTGCTTGGCGTGGTGGACTTTACGCCCATAGCAAATGCTAAATGGTTTTCTATACCAAATTTTACCGCCCCTAGCTTTGAGTTAGAGCCTATACTTTATATGATACCTATCGCCATAGCTCCGGCGGTCGAACATATCGGCGATATGCTAACTATTTCGCATGTTGTAAAAGAGGATTTTTTGAAAAAACCTGGACTTAAAAACACTCTTTTAGGGGACGGCATAGCAACTAGTTTAGCTGGTTTTTTTGGCGGTCCGCCAAATACTACATATTCAGAAGTTACCGGTGCTGTTAGCATAACAAAAGCTTACAATCCAGCTATCATGACATGGGCGGCGATAGCGGCGATACTTTTGGCATTTGTTGGCAAACTTGGTGCCTTTTTGCAAACCATACCGCAACCAGTTATAGGTGGCATAATGTTGCTTCTTTTTGGCGTTATAACTAGCGTTGGCATGGGAATGCTCGTGCGACATCAAGTAGATTTTAATCAGCCAAAAAATATGATTATAGTGGCGCTTATCTTTGTTTTTGCCATAGGTGGCATGGTTATAGATATGCAAATCACGAAATTTTCAGGCATCGGACTTGGTGCGATAGTGGGTATTGCACTAAATTTAGTTTTACCAGATTTTCAAAAATTTGAAGAAGAATAGGACGGTTTTTTGCGAACGATAAAATTTGTTTTATTAATATTATTGTGTATAAATCTAGGTGCGAGTGATTTAAAATTCTCGCTTTTCAAAAAGGGCAACGGTGCAAATACCATGCTTTTGATAGGTGGTATACAAGGAGATGAACC
>JAILCJ010000090.1 GCA_024680445.1 Campylobacter sp. | reverse complement strand
TTAATAATTGTAGAAAATAATAATATACCTATTGCTTTTATGGGAATTGCTGAACAAAAACTTGAAATGTTATTTATTACAGACAATGAAAGAGGAAAAGGCATAGGAAAAGAATTATTGAATTATGGTATAGAAAACTACAATGTTAATGAATTAACAGTTAATGAGCAAAATCCAAACGCAAAAGGATTTTATGAGCATATTGGATTTAAAGTGTATAAAAGAAGCGAGTTAGATGAACAAGGTAATCCATATCCTATTTTGTTTATGAGATTAGAGCGATAACTTACAATTTATAAAGTAAAGATAATGAGAGCTGAAAGGCTCTTATTTTTATGCCTTTAAATCCTGTTCACTTACAAATCTTTTCTTATTATATATGTTCAATCTTGTTCACTCTAAAAAGTTTGTTGTATTAAGAACGGTGTCGTGATGGACCCAGCGTGTGGGACTGGTGGGTTTTTACTGCAAGCGTATGAGAGCATGAGAGCTAGCAATAAAGACAAAGCCAAGTTAGAATACCTAAAAACAAAGGCACTAAGTGGCACGGACATTTCGCCTTTGGTAACTAGTCTGTGTGCGATGAATTTGTATTTGCATGGTATAGGTGGCAATGAAAGCCCTGTAAAAACAGGCGATAGTTTGCTAAATCTAGGGAGCGATAGGTATGATATGGTGCTAACAAATCCACCTTTTGGCAAAAAATCATCTACAAAAATCATGGGTGAGGACGGCAGTGTAAATACCCAAAGCGAGAGCTACGAAAGAGATGATTTTATAGTAAGCACTTCTAATAAACAAATAAACTTTTTACAACACATAATGAGCGTGCTAAAAATCGGCGGCAAGGCGGCTGTGGTGTTGCCTGATAATGTGCTATTTGAGGGTGGAGCTGGTGAGAGAGTGCGAAAACGGCTTTTAAAGGATTTTAATTTGCATACGATTTTGCGTTTGCCTACTGGGATTTTTTACGCACAAGGGGTGAAGGCAAATGTGGTGTTTTTTGATAAATATACGCCAAGTGATGAGTATAGGACTAGCGAAGTGTGGGTATATGATTTAAGGACAAATCAAAACTTTACTTTGATAGAAAATCCGCTAAATGATGAGAGCTTGGCTGATTTTGTCAAATGCTACGGCGATAATCTAGCCCAAAGAAAGCCAAGCGAGAAATTTAAATGCTTTGACATAGATGAGATATTAAAACGAGATAAAACAAACCTTGATATATCGTGGATAAAAGATGAAAGTGTGATAAATAGCGAAAATATCGCAAGTCCAGATGAGATACTAAGAGATATAAAAGCAAATATCACTACGGCACTGAGTGAGCTTGAAAAGATAAAGCTGTGAATTTGGCTAGTAAATTTGAAAATTCCTAACTTTACAAATTTGGCTAAATTTGGTGGATTTTTTCAAATTTAAAAGCAAATTTGACTGCAAATTTGATTTAAATTTTAGCTTTAATTATACAAATTTGACAAATGTATATATTCAAAGCTTTATAAATTTACACAAACAAAGTAGTTTTATAAAATCAAATTTGATTTAGACCCTATCGCTTAGTAAGACGGCGATGAATTTGGTATTTGGGTTTGCGTCAAGGGCGATTTTAAGGCTCATGGTGAGTGGGACAGCCAAAAACATACCGCCTATGCCAAACAAATATCCCCAAAATAGCAAACTCAACAAGACAACAAGGGTGCTTATGCCAAGTCCTTTGCCAAGGAATTTTGGCTCTATAAAATTACCGATAGCGATATTTACGCCAAGATAAATCAAAAATGTATAAATCGCCGTGCTAAGATCGCACATCAAGATAGCCACGAGCAGGGCAGGTGCGGCGGCAATGATAGAGCCGATAGTTGGCACAAAATTTAGCACAAAAGCGACTATGCCCCAAAGCGGTGCATAAGGCACGGCTATAAGTTTTAGCAAGGCAAAAATGATAATGCCAGTTGCAAGGGAGGCAAGGGATTTGATAGCAAGGTAACGTTTAAGGTTGGAGATAAAACTCTCAACTATCGTTTTTGCTTGTGGATTTTTAAGGGCAAAATACTCGACTTTTTGCGAAAAAATGTGCGTTTCAAAAAGCATAAAAGTAACAAGCAAAAAGACAAAAAAGCTTTTTGAAAGTATTTCGCCACTACTTTTTACAAAACTGCCAAGGGTAGAAAAAATGGCTGAAAAATCAAACTCTTGTGGCATGGTGAAGTTTTGAGCGTCTGCAAGTCCATATTCGCTTAGCAAGGCTAAAATTTGGTCTATAAAATTTTGATACTTGCCTTGTAGTTCTGGCATATAACCAAGTAAGCCGTTTATGGTTTGTATGGTTGTGTTTGCTATGAAACCAAGTGCGAAAAATACGACACCCACGACTATTAAAAATGCTATTATGCGAGGGAATTTTTTGCCTTCTAGCCACTTTATGGCTGGGGACATAACAATGGCGATAAAAGTTGCAAGCAAAAACGGCAAAACCACGACACTAGCGGCTTTTAAACCGGCTGCAACTACAACAAAACTCGCTAAATAAATCACGATAAAATTGTTTTTCATTTTCCTTCTTTTCGCTTACATTTTTGTAAAGCGGTTTAAAATTTGCCGAAATTATAGCTTTACAAATTTAATAAAATTCATTTTTTCAAATTTTTATCAAATTTGCAAAGTTTTAAAAGAGATTTTTGCGTTTTTATCAAATTTGATTGATTTAAATTTGATAAAAACATCAAATTTACAGCAAAAATTTAAAATCAAATTTTATTTCTCATGGCTTTTACATAAGCCATAACATACTCCAAGCCTGAAAATATCGTAAGTCCAACCGCTATCCATAGCAAAAGCACTCCGCCTTGCCATTGCATTATCAAAAAACCTATGGCTATCATTTGCATCACGGTTTTTATCTTACCAGCCATAGACGCCGAAACCTCGACCCCGTCGCTTGCCATAACGACACGAAAGCCTGTGATGAAAAATTCTCGAATCAGTATCAGATAAACCGCCCAAGGATTTGCCCTATCTATCATCATAAGCCCTAAAAATCCAGCCAAAGTAAGCATTTTATCGGCAAGCGGATCTATGATAGCTCCAAGTTTTGTTTTTTGATTCCATGTTCTAGCGATATAACCGTCAAAAAAATCAGTAACACTAGCGATAACAAAAACCAAGGCGGCAAAATAGTTGATCCAGCTTATATGAACTCCGCTAAAATCGTTCGCATTGATAAGCAACCAAAACATCAAAGGTGCCAAAAGCACCCTAAAAATCGCTAGTATATTTGGTAAATTTAGTATCATTTAAAAGTCGTTCCGCCGTCTATGATAAAACTGTGTCCGGTTACCCAACTTGCTTTTTGCGAACACAAAAATACGCATGCACCGCTAAGATCGCTTGGCTGACCCATACGATTTAGCGGACTAAGTTTAGCGGTATAATCACGCACTTCTTCATAGTTAGTAAATGCACGCAAGGCGTCTGTTTCGATAGGACCGCCACTAACGACATTTACTCGTATATTTTTCTCGCCAAGTTCTGTTGCAGCGTATCTTGCCATGGCTTCGACCGCCGCCTTTGCCGTGCCGTGTCCGGCGTAGTTTTCTATATAAACTAAGTTGCCAGTTGAGCTAAGGCTGATGATAGAACCGCCACCTACTTTTTCCATCCTTTTGGCTGCTTCTTGGGCTCCAACAACAAAGGCATTTACGGTTGCTGTAAAAATGTTGTTTATGCCACGAGGTTTTAGTTTCATAAATTTAGTATAGCCACCGGCAACTGCACGACCTGAAATAATAGCGTTTGAGATGAAAAAATCAACCCTGTCAAAGTCATTATCTATCTGTAAAAATAAATCTTTATAAGTCTCTGGTTCAAGTATATTTAAAGCGTAAGCTCTTGCTTTTATACCATACTCTTTTTCAAGTTCATCGCACTGGACTTTTGCCATATCTGCGTTTGAGTTATAAGTAAAAGCTATATTTGTTCCGAGTTTGGCAAATTCTAAGACTATGGCTCTGCCTATGCCACGCGTTCCCCCACTGATGACTAGGGTTTTACCTTTAAATTCATCATTAAACATTAAAATCCTTTAATATAATATTTATTTAAAATTTCTTCTAGTTTTTTGTAGTTTTCTTGGCTTGGTTCGCAAAGTGGTAACCTATACTCCAAAACTGGTGTAAGCCCCACGATATACATGGCTGCTTTTATCGGAATAGGGTTACTTTCGCAAAACAATGCTTTATTTATATCGTAAAGTTCGTCGTTTATAGATTTTGCCTCTAAAAATTTGTTTTGCAAAGCAAAGTGAGTTAGTTCAGAAATTTTGTCCGGCAAAAGATTTGCAGTTACAGAGATAACGCCTTTACCGCCATTTGAAAGGATAGGATAATTAATAGCATCATCACCGCTTATAACCAAAATATTTGGTTCATGTGCCAAGATATCCACACAACGATCTATGCTACCGGTAGCTTCTTTTATGCCTATAACATTTTCACATTCCTTAAAGATTCTAATAGCCGTTTGTGGCAAGATATCAGAACCAGTTCTGCCCGGAACATTGTATAAAAGCACTGGAATTTCGACACTGTTAGCTAAGGCTTTATAATGTCTATACAAACCTTCTTGCGTTGGCTTGTTGTAGTATGGAGCAACAGATAAGATGCCGTCAGCTCCGTGACTTTGTGCAAATTGTGCTATGCTTATGGCCTCGTGAGTTGCGTTTGAACCAGCACCAGCAAGGACTTTTACGCCTGTCCCCTTGCACGCATTTACGGCTATTTCTATACAAATTTTATGCTCGTCATGCGTTAGGGTTGCACTTTCGCCTGTTGTACCAACCGGGACAACTACATCTATGCCATTTTTAATCTGACGTTTGATAAGTCTTTCATAAGTCTCTTCGTCGATTTTCCCATTTTTAAAAGGCGTGATGAGTGCCGTCATAGCACCTTGGAAATTTTCTATCATTTTTCATCCTTTTTTAGTATTAGAGTTGTTGAATTTTTTTCTACAAAATAGGTTTTTGCCGTGTGTTTTAACATTTTTTCGTTTATTTTTTCTATATTATCTTCGTATTCATAAAGCGGTTTTATATCGCCACGAGCGAGAAAATCGCCTATGATATTTGCCGACTTTGACGCCGATTCAAAAGAAAGTAAAAAAGCACTTTTTACTATATTTTTAACGCGTAAAATTTCGTTTTTGTTTATAGCCTTTGTCTTGATATCGTTTAGAATTTTTAAAATTTCAGCTTCTACAACTTCGGCATTTACGCCCGGGTTGCAAGTGGCTAAGATGATAAACAAATTTTCATCTATACCGCTTAGATCAAAGGCTGATATCGAATTTGCAAGTTGTTTTTCTTCGACCAAAACCTTTTGCAAAAGCGAACTTTTGCCGCTGGTAAGAAAATCACCCATTACGCCTATGCCAAAGCTATCTGGGTGGTTAAATGGTGGAATTTTATATGCGATGGCAAGCATTTGAGTTTGGCTGTCTTTATAAATAACCGCTCGTTTTGCTCCGTCTTGCGGTGGTTCTTTGCAAAGCACTTTTGGTACGGCTTTTTTGTTTTCGATATCGCCAAATGCTTGTTTTGCAAGTTCAAAAGCACTTTTTTTGTCTATATCGCCACTTATCAAAAGTATGGCATTTTGTGGTTGATAATATGTTTCGTGAAAATCCTTAATATCGTCTATGCTCCATGTTTGTATATCGCCCATGAAACCGATAGGCGTCCAGTGATAAGGGTGATAAATAAAGGCATGATTAAAAAGTCTATAAAAAAGATAACCCATAGGGTTATTATCCGTTCGCCACCTTCTTTCTTCGGCAACGACATCTCGTTCTGGCTGAAATTCCTTATCTTTTAAGCTCAAATTTTGCATAAGTTCGGCAAAAAGACCCAAACTTTTTTCAAGATTTTCGCGAGAGCATTTTATAAAATAATGCGTATAGTCAAAGCCCGTACTAGCGTTATTTACGCCACCAAAGCCTTTTACTATCTTATCAAATTCTCCGGCTTTTAGGTTTTTGCTGGATTTAAAATTTAAGTGTTCTAGCATATGGGCTATGCCACTTTTTCCCATGACTTCATTGCGTGAACCAACTTTATAAAAAATATCGACGCTTATAACCTTTGAGCCACGATTTACAGGGATATGATAAATTTCAAGTTTATTTTTTAACTTAGTTTTACTAAATTTGATCACTTATTTTCCTTTTTTAACATTTACACCAACAGCTTGGCTAATGTCGCTAAATCCGTCTTTGTTTAAGAGTTCTAAAATTTCGCTATTTATGTTATAACAAATTTTTGGACCTTTGTAGATAAAGGCTGTAAAGATTTGCACCAAACTAGCACCCATTTTTATGCGTTCGTAAGCCTCGCTGGCACTATCTATACCGCCACAAGCGATAAGAGTGGTGTATCCGTAAAGTTCATCGGCAACGGCTTTGAAAATTTGTTTTGATTTTTGAGTGATGACCTTGCCACTTAGACCGCCAAAATCTTGCAAATTTGCAGAGTGACTAAGAGTATAATCCACGCTGGTATTTGAGATAATGATACCGCTGGCACCGGCATTTACAGCAATTTGTGAAATTTCTATCGCCTTTTTATGATCCATATCGGGAGCTATTTTTAAAATAATAGGTTTTTTGCTTAAAGATTTTATGCTAGCAAAAAGTTCTTTTATAAAGCTACTTTCTTGCAAATCACGCAAATTTGGTGTGTTTGGAGATGAAATATTTATGACAAAAGCGTCGCAAAGCTCGTTAAACTCACGCACCAAAATTTCATAGTCACTAATGGCATTTTCATTTGGCGTAAGCTTGTTTTTGCCTATATTTGCCCAAAGTGGCAAAACACTTGGATAAAGCTTGGCAACTCTGGCTTTGATCTCGTCCTTGCCGTCATTGTTAAAACCCATGGCATTTTGTATGCTTTCTTCTTCGATAAGCCTAAAAAGTCGAGGTTTTGGGTTACCGCTTTGTGCCTTTGGAGTAAAAGTGCCAAATTCTAAATATCCAAAACCTAGTGCTATTAAAGCTTGAATCATAGTGGCATTTTTATCAAATCCTCCGCCTATGCCAACTGGGTTATGATAGATACTTCCGAGTAAATTTTGTTGTAGTCTTGCATCTGTAAAAACGCAATTTTTAGCAAGCAAACTAAGAGAAGCGGGTAAAATTTTTTCAGCCGATATCATCGTAAATTCAGCGAGTTTATGGGCGATTTCTGGATCTAACTTAAATAAATACGCTTTTAAAGTATCATAATTCATATTTTTCCTTAAAATTTAGCTTGGCAATTCTAGCGAAAATGTGCTTAAACTATGGCTTTACCTTTTAATTTTGCGTAATATTCGCAATTTTGCAATAGTTTGCTATCGCTATCAAAGCCAACTATCTTGCCTTCTTTTAAAACCGCTATCTTATCGGCTTGTTCTATGGTTGAAAGGCGGTGAGCGATAACAAAAATGATTTTTTTATTTCGTAAATTATTTATCGCTCTTGTGATTTCTTTTTCACTTTCATTATCGAGTGCAGAAGTTGCCTCGTCAAATATCAAAATTTGCGGATTCGCATAAAGTGCCCTTGCTATGGCTATGCGTTGACGTTGTCCGCCAGAAAGATTCGTGCCAAATTCATTTAAAACTTCATAAATTCCATTTTCAAGTTCGCTTACAAACTCATAAGCATTTGCAAGTTTTAAGGCATTTATCACCGCAGTTTCGTCAAATTCTTTGCCATAAGCAACATTGTTTGCGATACTATCGTTAAAGATATAAACTCTTTGAGTTACTAACCCTATATTTTTGCGTAGCGAAGGCACATCAAATTCACGCAAATTTACGCCGTTTATGAGTATTTCGCCACCGCTTGTATCGTAAAATCTCATAAGCAAATTCATAAGCGAGGTTTTGCCGCCGCCACTTGCCCCAACCATGGCTATGGTTTGGGACTTTAAAGCTTCAAAACTTACGCCACGAAGCACAGATTTGTCGTCGTATTTTAAGGCTACATTTTTAAATTCTATGCTTTGAATTTCGTCTGGAATTTCTTTATCGCCATTTTGTATGCGAGTAGTTTTGTCAAGCAATTCAAATGTTCTATCCGCCGCCACAACAGCATCTTGCATGGAGTTATAAAGTTTTGAAAGTCGTTTTACAGGGGTATAAAGCATAAAAAGTGCGGTTACAAATGAGAAAAAACTACCCATGGTTATGTTGCCGTCTATGACTTGACCGCCGCCGATAATGATAACTATGGCTATGCCTATGCTACCAAAAGTCTCCATCATAGGGCTTACGAGTTCGACTATTTTCACGCTTTTTAGGTTTATGATTAAAAAATTTCTATTTTGCTCGGCAAAGTTTTTGCACTCGTATTTTTGGGCGTTGTTTGCTTTGATAAGTTCGATATTTGTAAAAATTTCGTTAAGTTTTGAGCTAATATCTGAGTTTTTTTCTTGGGAGGCACGAGAGACTTTTTTCATTTTTTTAGCTAAAATCGAAAGCGGATAGGCGGCAAGTGGCATGATAATAAGGGCAAAAAACGCCAGTTGCACGCTTTGATAAAACACCACGCAAAGCAAGCCAATGATGGTTATAAGTTCGCGTAAAAATTCAGGGATAATGTTTGAAACTATGCCCCTTATGCGTTCGATATCGCTGATATTTCGGCTAATTAGTTCGCCAACTCTGTATTCGTAAAAAAAGCTCATATCAAGGTTGATTAAGTTATCAAGCAGTTTATCTCTAAACCTTCGCACGACATCTTGTCCGATATAAGCGGTAAAATACGCTTGTAAAAAGGTGCCAAGACCTTTTAAAAAATATATCAAAATCACCGCATAAGGCAAGATATAAAGCAATTCTTTGTTTTTATCAACAAAAATTTTATTTAGCACCGGTTCTATCACCCATGCCGCAGCAGCCGAACCACCAGCCGCCAAAAGCATACCGATAATGACAATGACAAAGTGCATTTTGTAATCTTTAAAAAATGGTAAAAATCTCTTTAAAATATCTTTTAACTTCATTTTTTACTCCAAATTTTTACTTGTTTTAATATATTTTTTCAAATTTTACCTTTAAAATACTCGAAATTTTATAAATTTCAAATTTGAAAAATCAAATTTCAAATTTATAAAATCAAAAACTATCAAATTTGATAGTTTGAAAACAAATCAAATTTGATAAACAAACCAAATTTGA
>JAILCJ010000088.1 GCA_024680445.1 Campylobacter sp. | reverse complement strand
ATAATTGAATATTTTAATGTCATAGTATATTACATTTAACATTTTTGTATAAGTTTTATAAATTTAAAATATCAATTATCCATTATATTCGATATCTGCGGTAGAAGCAGCTGAAAGACTTTGTTTGTTATAGCATGCTTTGATAATTAATTCGCTAAAACTTAATATGGGGGCATAAAAAGGCAGATGATTTAATACATCTTGTGAGTTATAAAAATCGTGCCAAAGTTTTTTAAATTTTTTATTTTTAATAGCATTTAAAGAAAAAAGTAATGGCAAAGAGTAGCCAACTCTCAAAGATTGGGTTTTTCTTTGACCTAAATATGATAATTCGCCTTGTTTAGAAAGCTCGATTCTGCCAGAAAACAAATGTAAGCCACTGGTGCTTCTAGGGTTGCACTCTATAACCCATAATTTTTTACCATCATCTATAAAATCAAAAGCTGCTTGCCCTGTAAAATTGAGTTTTTTACAAAATTTTTGAGCAAAATTTTCAATTCTTTTGTCATATATGGGTTCAAAATAACTTGCGGCTGCATTATTTATAAGCCATTTTGGACGATAGGCACTATGTGCGATTAAATTCCCATTTTGTGCAATTAAAAAATTACAATAGTTTTCACCTTGTATAAATTTTTGTTGTACCCATGCAATAGTTGCTGAAATTTCTAGATTTTTACAAGTTTGAGGGTTTACATCTCTAATAATTTTTTGTCCAAAACGTGAGTAAACTGGTTTTAAGATGCTTTTTTCTTTGCTATAGTCAATTTCGCTTTTATCTTTTATAAGTTTTGTTTTTACTATGCCTATATTTTCGCACTCTGGCAATAAATTAAAAAAGCTAAATTTATTATGAAGTTGCAATAAAATTTCAACTGGTGGCATTAAACATTTTTTGCGTTCATTATCATTTAATGGGAGTTTCGCTAACCAAAATATATCTTCGCAAGTTGGAATGATAAAATCAAATTTGGATATATATTTTTTTATGCTTATACTATATGCTTCAAAGTTATTTTTAATATTTTCGTGTCTTAGATATTTTACGTTTGGTGTAAATTTGGAGATAGGGAAATATAAACTATCACAAACAAAAATTTGATTTTTTTCAGATTTTAAAAGTCTTGCCCATTCTGCTGCTACCGGTGCACGTGCCGAGGTGATTAAAATATTCATTTGCTTACCTTATTTTTTGAATACGGCGAAATTTTTGGTGTAATGGTGGTTCGTGATACGGAAAAAATTTTAATTTAAATGGTATTATTTTTAAATTTTGTGCCATTTGATTTAGAGCTTGTTTTATTTGTTCGCTTGTATTTTCATCAAAAGGTTGAATATAAACTTTTAAATACTCTAAATCTTGTTCTACACGGAATTCTTGCAAATTTTGTGTAAATCCAACAATGGCATTGCGGACAAAATCAGGATATAAATCAAAATTTTCTCCAACTAAATTTTTAGCGATTAATATATCGTCGCAACGCCCTTCAATTTTTTTTATTCGAGTAAATACGCTACCGCATGGGCATGGTTTGCTATCGTAAGTTAAGATATCATTTAAACGATAACGGATAACTGGTTGTGTTTGTCTATTTAAGTCGGTAATGATTGGACAAAAACGTTCGCTTTTTTTATCTATCCAATCATATTCTATATAAACTGCATCTTCATTTAAATGCAAATTTCCATATTCACAAGTATGTGCCAAAAAACCTTCGGTGCATTGATATGCTTGAAAAACTTTTTGCTTAAAGTATTGTTCGATTTGTATTTTTGCATCATCTTCTAAAACTTCGGCAACTGAGATAATTTTTTGTGGCGAGATATGTAAATTTGGCATTTGAATTAGCCGTTTTAGAGCATTCGCCGGCATGATTAAGATGTCTGGATTTTGTTCGTTTAAAGTTTTAATGTGTTCTGAAAGAGGTTGGAATAAATCATAGAATTTGAAATTTATTAAACGACTGCCCACGCTATGATATAAATGACTATCAGCTCTTAAAAAAAATGCAATTTTTCGTTTTTTAAAATATGGTTTTGGTAGCATACGTTTTAATATATACCCTGCCCACATGGCACACTCTTTTTGTGAGAGCAAAAAAATGCCACGACTTCCAGAAGTGCCGGATGATAAACCAACTACTATATCGCCTTGTGATGTATGTAATACCGGTGAAAAATCACGACTATTTTCAGCTTTTAAAGCAAGATCGAGCGCTTCTTTTTCACTAATGCCGATGGTATTAATGCGATCAAAATTTGCCATAAAAATAGCTTTATCGATAATAGGATAATCTTGCAAAGATAATGATTGCGGATAGAAACGATTTTTATGGTTAGATAAAATTTTATGCAAACGTTTTTCTTGAAATTGTTTTAATTTTTTTAGTGATGTAAAATGTTTGGTTTGTAAAAAAGAGCTTAAGATGGCTAATTTAGAAATTTTCATGTATTTTTCCATAAATTTGATAATGTTTTTTCGCAATGCGAAGGGATTATATGTAAATTTGGATTATGCTGATGAAGTTCTTGTAAATTTTTTAAATTTTGGCAAAAATCAGCATAATTGTGCATTATTAAAGCACTTAACCAATGCGGTGGTTGGTTTTGTGTAATATTTTCTATACGCCAAGCTGCATCGGCTATAAGCAAAACATTTTGTGTCCAAATGCCATAATGTCCAACAGCGTGACCAGCTAATTCGATCGCAACTACGCCTTTTGCGATTTCATAACCAGTCTTAAAAGGTCGAAGATCTGGTGGTAAGTTGATAAGTGGAAAATTTTCGATTAAACTTACTCGTTTTTGAAAATCGTGTGGTAAAAGTTGCGGTAAAAATCCTTGTTTGAGTTTTAGCCAAGATGAAATAGAGCTTAGTGCAAAATTTAAAGCTGATTTTGAACAAATGATTTCCCTTTGTGGAAAATCGATTAGACCGGCGATATGATCAGCGTGCAAATGTGATAAGAAAATTTTAGAAATTTTTTGAGCGTTTTGACCTAATTGTTCTATTAATGGTTTTTTATTAAAGTTTACTGGTGTTGTGAGTGCATATAAACACTCTGGAAAAGTTTTTGTCGCTGTTTTAAAGCGTTTGGCATAGCCTGTATCAAAAAGTATACCTCCGCCTTCATGAATATGTGCTGCCATAGCTGGAAAATGGGCGGGTCGTAAACCGCTACCTCGACATGCTATACAAGACGGATGTTTGCAATAGCCAGTATGATAAAAATCAATGTTTTGTGGCGATATATTTTGCATAACGCTCTAAACCTTCTGATAAAGAAAAAATAGGATTGTAATTTAAATATTTTTGTGCAGCTGTAATATTTAATGTTTGATCAAAAGCACAAACGCCAGCAGAATAACGAGTTAAAATAGGTTCTTTATTATAAGGTGAGAATATTTCCATTATTTTTGCTGCCGTATCCAAAAGTCCGTACGAAACATTTTTAAAACGAATATCCCAATGTAAGATTTCTGAAATCATTAGGAAAATTTCTTTTATAGTTTTTGGTTCATTATTACTAATGTTAAATACTGGTGTTTTATTTTTAAAAAATAAATTATCAGATGATGTTTTGCTTGGAATTTGACAAGTTGTTGCTGCCATCATTGCCAAAACAACATTTCCGATGTAAGTTGTATCTATTAAAGCATCCCCAGCTTGACGATTCTTGCGTTTGATTAGTGGCAAAAAACCTTTTTGCGCTAGACGAGTTAAGCGAGGCAATAGTGCCGTATCATATTCACCAAAAAGTCCTCTTGGCCTTATTATGATGCTTTTCAATTTAGCGTTTGCAATGCAATTTTCCGCTTGAAATTTACTTGCGGCATAATGATTTGCAAAATTTTTAGCGACATAATTTTCTTTGACATTTATATGATCTGTAAAATCAAAATAAATGCTTGGTGTAGAAACATGAATAAATCGTTCGCAACCCATTTGTTCGGCAGCTAAAATCGCATTTTGCGTAGCTTTAATATTTGCCGCTTCGAAATCCGAAAATTTTCCCCATGGTGACGATAAAGCAGCACAATGAAATACTATGTCAGTACTTTGCCATGCTTGAAGAGTAGCTTTTGTATCGCTTAAATCAAATGCTACAAAATTTGTTGCGAGATTTTTACCTATTTTTGTATTTCGTCCAAAAGCTAAAACTTCCCACCCGTGTTCTAATAAAGTAGAAGTTAAATGTCGTCCCAATCCACCAGTGGCACCTGTTACTATAGCTTTCATTTTTTCCCTATTTGCTTTTAAAATTTATAAATTCTTGTGGAATTTCCCAAACAAGCATACCTAGACCTAGTCCGGCTGAAGTGCCTACTAATAATATTTTGTCACCGCCTTTAAGCGTTTTATTGTTTAATAAATAAATTAAAGCATGTGGTAATGAGGCTGCTATTTGATTGCCATATTGTTCAAAAATATTTATTATTTTTTCTGGTTTTATATGTAATTTTGCAGATAAATGTTTTAAAGCCCCTCGTGATGCTTGATGGGGTACTATAAAATCTATGTCTGATAAAGATAAATTTATGCTTTTTAAATTTTTTTCTAAAAAATCAGGCATAACATCGGCAGTTAGTTTATATAATCGTTTTCCATCCATGTGAAATTGTGTGTATTGTACATAATCAGATAATAAAGTTTCTTTGGGAAAATGAATAGGATGGCAAGCCCAGCCGCCACCTTGAATTTGACAATAATCATAACCATTTGGGTAAACGGCAAAATTTTTATTTAAAATTCCACCGCTTTTTGATGGTGAAACTATAAGTGCTGTTGCTCCATCGCCAAATAAGGCAAAAGAATGTAAATCTTGTTTATCCAAACCTACTGATGCGATTTCACAACATAGTATTAAAATATATTTATATTCATTAAATAAATTTGATGCTAATGACATTGCTTGTAAAGCTCCTAAGCAAGTCATATTTACATCAAATGCAGGTATACCAGATAAACCGAGTACTCTACAAACATTTGCAGCATTAAATGGTATAGCCTGTCGCATACTAGCCGAAGCATCTATTATGCACTCTATTTCATCTAGTCGAAGATTTGCCAAATTTAATGCTTTTGATACTGCTGTTTGTATAAGTAAGTCAGTAGTTTCATTTTTTGATATAAAAAAACGTTTGTTGGCACCGGCTTTTTGAATACTGCCCTTTGGTAAATTTAGTTTTTCGTCTAAATCTTTTGCTAAAATTTCTTTTTTTGGTAAAGCAACTCCGCCACCCAAAATAGTGAATGGTTGAATTTTTGTTTGTTTTTGCATATTTTTTCCTAAGATAAATTTTTAGAGTAAATTTTACTAAAATTTCACTTTCTTTGTACTTTTGTAGTAAAGATAAATTTTTGTATAAATTTAAATTTATAATGTTTTAAGAAATATACGAAGTTATAAAAACCAAATCTCTTGGCTTAAAGCTTTGAGATTTGGTTAAATGTAATTTAATGAAGTTCTGACCAGACTTTTCTCTTCCATAACCAAGCGAAAATGCCAAGTATCAAGAAGTAAGCCATCAAGTAAATTCCTAAGTTATCACGTTGTGCTTTTTTGCTATCGCCAACACTTTCAAAGTAAGAAACAAGTTGTTTTGTTGATTCTTCACTTAGACCAACGCGTGGCATAGCAGTTCCCGGCAACATTTTTTGAGGATTGTTTATAAATTTAGTCAAGTAATTGTCTGAATTTTTAGAACGTATCATCATAGATAAATCAGGTGGATTTGAACCCATGTAGTTACTTAAACTAACACGATCTCCAAGAGTGTATTTTTTATCGTAATCTACATCATGGCATCTTTGGCAAGCATCTTCAAATAATTTATCATTGCTTATGGCACCATTTTGTTTTTCGTATTCGTTAGCTACGCTTTTAAGATATGCAACCATATCGGCTACTTCTTGATTTACATCTTCGCCACCAGCACCAAAAAATCCTGGCATAGGATGTGGTTGCTCATCATTAAATTTATGAGTTAAAACAAGAGCTTTAACCGGATCTTTTATAAGAGCAGCAAGGAATTTTTCATCATAAATTTTACCTGCTGTACTAAGATCTGGCAAGGCTACACCAAAGCTTTGTGAAGCCGCAACATTATCCATGCTAGCTGGCATACCAGCACTTTGAACACCATGGCAACCTGAACAGCCAGCAGCCATAAAAGTTTCAGCACCTTTTGTAGCATCGCCTTTACTAAAATCAATAGAATTTATATCAGCCCAAAAAGCTTGATAATTTTGCAAATAAGCTTGAGCAGCTTCTAAATCACTAGTAGCGGCTTTTATCTTAGCTTCATCGCCACTTGCAGTAGCTTCTTTTAATGCATCTTGTTTTGCTTGTAAAACATGTTGTGCATGGGCTTCATCTTCTTGTGCATAGTCAAAATTTGCAGCACTTGTATGAGGATGAAGCTGTGAATGTGCATATGGTTCAAGACCCCAATATAAAACACCTGTAAGGAAAACAACTATGGCAAAAATTTTAAGCTCTTTCATAATTATCCCCTTTTTCTTTCAAGTATAGTGATAACCGGAAGTGCGATTATCATCAAAAATAAATAAAGCGTTGAAAAGCCAAAGCCAAGCCAGTCCATGATACCGCCCGTAGGAAGTTTTCCAAGTATAGAAAGTCCAACCAAGTCGATAACTAAAATCCAAAACCATATAAAATAAAGTGGTCTTTTATGAGCTGGGGCAACGACATCGCTTCTATCAAAAACTGGAACCAAGAAAAAGGAAACGCCAGCAAAAGCAAATGCGATAAGACCGATATTTGCAGCTGAAATTCCAGCTATATCAAAGAAAAATCCACGCAAAATTTCGTATTGCCACATGAAATACCACTCTGGGTAAATATGGGCTGGTGTTTTAAGGGCATTTGCTGGTTCAAAGTTGATCGGATCCATTGCAAAGCCGTATTGGTAGCAAACAAGATAGAAAAAGAAAATCATGAAAAATGAAACATACATGAAGTCTTTTGCCAAAAATCCCGGCCAAAATGGTATGACTTTTGATTTAGCTTTGTCGCCTTTTAGATAAATATCTGCTTCTACTTCAAAGTCTATTTCTTCGCTAGTTTCGTTATTAACATGAGGTACACGAAGTGAGTAAAAGTGTATAGCCAAAACAAGTATAGTTACAAGAGGTAGCATACAAACATGTAGCATGAAAAATCTTGTAAGTGTTGCATCGCCAACGGCGTAATCCCCACGTATCCACTCAACCAAGGCATCGCCTATGACTGGAACTGCACCGAAAAGTTGGGTGATAACAGTGGCTGCCCAGTAGCTCATTTGACCCCAAGGGAGCATATAGCCACTAAATGCTTCGGCTGAAAAGCAGATGAAAAGCAACATACCACTTATCCAAATCATCTCACGACCTTTTTTATATGAGCCGTAATAAAGTCCAGTCAATAAGTGAATATACATAATAAGAAAGATAACAGAAGCTGAAACTGCATGAATATGTCGCCATAACCAACCATAGTCAACTTCTTGCATTATAGTGTAGTTAACGCTTTTAAATGCCAAATTTACATCTGGCTTATAGTACATCATAAGTAAAAAGCCAGTTATGATAAGTAAGAGGAAAATAGTCATTAGTATAACGCCCATCGCCCAAAGGAAGTTGATATTTTTTGGGATCCAATACTCGCTTACTAAAACTTTCATAAGCTTATTAACAGCTAAACGTTGATCTAGCCAGTCAATGACTCCAGTTGCTTTGCGTATATGTGCCATTTATTCCCCCTTATGCTTTGCCAACGAGTTTTAGATACTCTGGACTTGTTTCGCCAAGCACAAGTTTTGTGCCGTCTACTTTAAATGGAGGAATATCAAGTGGGCGTGGTGGTGGCCCAAATGTGTTTATGCCGTCAGCGTTAAATTCGCCACCATGACAGGCACAGACATATTTTTGTTTGCTTGCTTTCCATTCTGGGATACAACCAAGATGCGTGCATAGCCCGATAGCTACACTGTATCTTGCATCTCCAACTACAACATCACGGCTATCATTTGGTGCCATGTTTGCATCCTTTTTAAGGATAAAAATCGGCTTTTTACGCCACTCAACTTGTCGCATCTCGCCGTCTTTCATCGGACTTAGATCGACAGTTGTGAATCCAGCCGCCTTTACGCTAGGTAGCGGATCCCAAGTTTTTTTCATCGCGACTAAAGCAAAACCGCCACCGATAGCAGCAACCGTGCCAAATGCAAGTCCGATAAAATTACGTCTTTGTTCTAAATTAGACATACTTGCCCCTTCATTAAATTGATTATAAACTGACGGATTATACAATAAATTTATTAAATTTTTGTTGATATTAAAGTATAGATTGCAAAACTTTTTGATTTAAAATCAAATTTTCGTCAAAAGCATTTATCACAACGCCTTGAATTTTTCCTTTTTTGTCTTCAAGCATCGCGAGATATTCGCTTAATTTTAGTTTAATGCTCTCTTGCTCATCATCATTTCGCCATTTTTTTAACTCATCTTTGCTTGTAAATGCCGGAAAATAGCTTTCATTAGTGTCTTCATCTTCTAAAAGAACAAATTTGATATTTGAACCTTCTTCTTCATAAATAGCTCCGCCATCTGGTTTTGCAAGAGGCGAAAGAAGCAAAATTGGTGCTAAAAATTCCGCCTCTTTTAGCTCGGTAATTAGTTTTTTTTCATTTTTAGCACTCGGATCTTCTAAAAATTTTTGCATTGCTACTTTTAGTAACACTCTTATCCTTTTTTAAATTTTTTATAAATAAATTATTACATTTTATCTTTTGCTGTTATACCCATCAAAGCGAGAGCTGTTCTAATACTAAGGGCAACAATGGCAAATAATTTTAGTAAAGCATCTTCGTTTTGACTACCGACGACTCTGTTTTCATTATAAAATTTATGAAAATTAGCACAAAGATTTTTTAAATAATCAGGAACTTTTTGCAACGCTAGTTGAGTATAGGCATCACATAAAGTTTCATTTAAAGTCAATGCCTCAAAAAGCAAATTTTTGCCATCATCATTAAGGCTTTGCAAATTAGCATTTATGATATCGGCTACTTTTTTGCCGGTTTTGCCAAAAACTTGGTTGATTCTTGCGTGTGCGTAATTTATATAAAAAATAGGGTTGGAGTTATCTTGTTTTTTTAGCTCGTCTATATCAAATTCCAAGCTTGAAGTGTTAGCCTTGCTAATAAAGATAAAACGCAAAGCATCTGCGCCAATCTCGTTTAATATATCGCTCATAAGTATCGCGTTTCCAGCTCTTTTACTCATTTTATAAGGTTTGCCGTCTTTAAGCAAACTAACCATTTGCATAAGTAAAATATCTAAGCGATTTTCATCATATCCCAAAAAATTTATAGCCGCCTTTAATCTGGTTATATAACCGTGATGATCGGCTCCCCAGATATTAAGATACCTATCAAAATTTCTTTCAAATTTGTCATTATGATAAACTATATCACCAGCTAAATATGTTGGTCTGCCATCATCTCGAATCACGACTCTATCGTTATCATCTCCAAGTTTTGTAGATGCGATATAAGTTGCACCATCTTTTTGATACATTTGATTGGAGGCACGAAGTTTTTGTATGGTAGCATCAAGTTTATCATAGTAGCTTTTTTCGCTTGCCCATTGTTGTATAAAAATGTTTGCGTCTTTTAAATCGGCTTTGATGATATCAAGAACTATATCTTTTGCAAAATTTGCAAGTTCGGCATTTTTGCCTTCATCATAAAAAATTTCTTTACCAAATTTGTTATTTGCTAATTTTGCTATTTGTGCGATATATTCGCCTCGGTAGTATTTTTCTGGATAATTAACATTTTCGCCAAAAAGATTTTCTTTTGCCCAAAGGCTTATTGAAGTGCCTAGCAAGTCTATTTGATTGCCAGCATCGTTTATATAGTACTCTGTCGTGATATCATAGCCTATATGCTTACCTATACGAGCCAAAGTATCGCCATATACCGCTCCACGCACATGTCCGATATGTAAAGGTCCGGTCGGATTCGCACTAATGTATTCTATAAGCAAAGAAGAATTTTGCTTAGGCGAAGTAGCGAAATTTTGGGGATTTTGCAAGGCTTCGGTACAGAATTTATCTAAAAATTCACTTTTTAATTTAAAATTTAAATAGCCCTTTACCGCACTAACATCAAAAATTTCGTTTTTTTCAAATTTGCTTGCTAGCTCTTCGGCTATGGCAACTGGCGATTTTCTAAACTCTTTTGCCAAGCTAAAAGCAAGCGGAGTCGCATAGTGTGCTATGTTTTTGTCTTTTGGTTTTTCAAGAACAAAGTCTCGGTTTAAAATCCTAAAAATTTCTTGTTTTACTATCTCTTTCAAGGCTTATGCTTCTTTGTTTTCAGTTTTTTTGATTTGAGCTTCGCTTTCGTCGTCTTTTTTCTCGACTTTTTCTAGTGGTTCGTCCATTTCGGCTTTAAAGGTTTTTATGCCTTTGCCAACTCCCTTTGCAAGTTCTGGGATTTTTTTAGCTCCAAAAAGTAAAATTATGATGATTAGGATTATAACCCATTGCATCGGTCCAATATTTGCCATTTTTTCCTCCTTATAAAAAAATGCAATCTTAACATATTTTATTTAAATTTTTTAGCAATTAATCCAGCGATCGAGTGATTTTCGTAAATTTATCTTTGAAGTTTTTAAACGCATTGTTTTTAGTATGGATTTTAAAGCGTCGTAACTTTTTTCTAAGTCGTCATTTATCAGCAAATAATCATATTCTTTTAAACATTTCATCTCAACAGCAGCGTTAATCAAGCGGTTTTCTATGCTTTGTTCGCTATCTGTTTTGCGATTTTGTAAACGAGTTTTTAAAATATTTTTGTTTGCTGTTGTTACAAAAACAGAAGTAATTATACGTGGAAATTTGCGTCTAGCTATCTCAAAACCTTGAACATCTATATCAAAAATGGCTATTTTTCCTTCGGCAAACGCTTGTATAATCGGCTTTAATGGTGTGCCATAATAATTTTTATGTACATATGCCCACTCTAAGAAATTTCCGTCTTTTATATCTTGTTTGAATTTATCTTTACTTGTAAAATAATAATTTATGCCGTGTTTTTCGCCCTCTCGTGGAGTTCTAGTCGTAGATGATATAGAAAAATACAAATCTTTTTCTTCTTTTAAAAGTCTGCTTAAAAGCGTGCTTTTTCCGCTACCACTTGGACCAGATAGAAGTAAAATTTGCCCTTTATATGATTTGATTATTTTTTTTAAAGCCTTGGCAGATTTTTTAACCTTAACCTTTGAAAAATGTTGTTTTTTTTGTTTTTTGCCTTGCTCTTTCACTATTTTTCCTCAAAACTTATGCTTATTTTGATATTCATGTCTTTTAATGCTTCTTTTATAGAGCTTGCACTTAGTGAAGTAGTGATTTGTTCGCTAATTTTTTCTTTTAGCTCGTTTTTAAAGTCGCTCGTATCGCCTTTGTCTACTTTTTCATCTTCTTTAATTTCGCTAGTATCATCAGCAAGTCCAAGAGCACTTAGCATGGTTTTTTCATCTATATCGGCTATGTCTGTAATACCGCTAGTATCGATATTTGTAGTATTTTTTACAGACTTATTAAGATCTGTTTCTTGACTTTGATCTAAAATTTCTTCATCGCTTGTATTTGTTTCGTCTAAATTTTTGGCTTCTTGGCTTGGGGTTTGGATAACTTCGTCTAAACTTTCAGTCATTTCATCTAAATTTTCAGCCTTTTCATCCATGGCTTGGTTTTCATCCAAACTTAAATCCGCCGTGTCTGTTTGTTCGCTAACTTCGCCCAAATTCTCATCTACATCCGATAAGCCTTCGTCCAAATTTGATAAATCTTCA
>JAILCJ010000029.1 GCA_024680445.1 Campylobacter sp. | reverse complement strand
AAATTAAAATACAAATTTCGGTATTTTCAAGCACTTGGTTTTAAAAGTGCTTGAAATTTATGGAATTTTATAATTTTTCTATGACTTGTTTTGTTTGTCTGGCGATTTCTAATTCTTCATTAGTAGGTATAACAAAAGTGCGAATTTTGGCTTTCTTGTCGGTAATTTCTCGTTCGCCTTTGATATTTTGGTAGTTTAATTCTTTATCTACCGCGATACCTATATGCTCCAAACCTTCACAGATGCCCTCTCTGGTATGAGGTGCATTTTCGCCGATACCACCGGTAAAAACGATAGCGTCAACATGTCCAAGCACAGCATAATACGCACCTATATATTTTTTTGCACGATAGCAAAACATATCAAAAGCAAGTTTAGTTCTTTCATCGTCCATATTTTTTTCGATAATATCACGCATATCGCTTGATCCGCAAATACCCAAAAGTCCGCTTTTTTTGTTTAGAAAATAATCAATCTCATCGTGTTTAATCACGCCACGATCCATAAGATAAACTATGGCGGCAGGGTCTATATCACCGCTTCTAGTACCCATAACAAGGCCTTCGAGCGGACTAAAACCCATAGATGTATCTATGCTTTTACCGTTTTTAACCGCACAAATACTTGCACCATTGCCAAGATGCAATGAAATAGCATTGAAATTTTCAAAGTCTATGCCCATTGTGTCGGCGGCTCGTTTACATACAAAGCTATGAGAAGTGCCGTGAAATCCGTATTTGCGGACATGGTATTGTTTGCAGATATCATAAGGCAAGGCATAGCTATAAGCGTATTCTGGCATAGTTTGGTGAAAAATCGTATCAAAAACAACAACATGCGGAACATCGCCACTAGTTTGCATGGCATTTCGTATGCCGGCGATGTGACCGGGATTGTGAAGCGGAGCTAGCGGACTTATGCGTTCAAGCGTTTTGATAACATTTTCATCAACCAAGGCTGGACCAGTAAAACTTTCGCCACCATGAACAACGCGGTGTCCGATACCATCAAGCTCGCTAAGGCTATTTATAACTTTTGAACGTTTTAAAAGCTCGTTTATGGCTTCTAAGCCTTCGTGATGATCGTTTATATGCCCTGTTATTTCATAAACTTCACCATGTGCTTTTAATGTAGCTCTTGAACCTTTAAGTCCGATTTTTTCGACTAAACCACTAGCTATACTTTTTTCATCCTCCATTAAAAATAGCTGGAATTTTATAGAGCTAGAACCAGAATTTAAAACTAAAATTTTCATTTTATTCTCCCGCTTGAATAGCACTAATAAGTATGGTATTGATGATATCTTGGGTGAGCGCGCCACGACTTAGATCATTAACAGGCTTTTTTAAACCTTGCAAAACAGGTCCAATAGCAACGGCGTTTGCATTGCGTTGAACGGCTTTGTAGCATATATTTGCACTATTTAAATCTGGAAATATAAAAACATTTGCATGTCCAGCAACCGCAGAATCTGGCATTTTTTTGGCGGCAACTTTGATATCAACAGCGGCATCATACTGAATAGGTCCAGCGATAGCAAGACTAGGATCAAGTTGTGATGTTAGTTTTGTAGCTTCTTTTGTAGCATCTACACTTTCGCCTTTGCCACTATTTGCGGTAGAATAACTCAACATGGCAATTTTTGGCGTGATACCAAAGGCCTCGGCACTTTTTGCCGTGCTAATGGCGATAGTTGCGAGAGTTTGTGGGTCAGGATTTGGCGTGATAGCACAGTCGGCATAAAGTAAAATTTCTTCTGCCATAGACATGAAAAATAGCCCAGATACACTGCTTGTGCCTTCTTTTGTTTTTATAAGTTGAAGTGCTGGGCGAATCGTATCTGCCGTTGTACCTACCGCACCGCTTACGACAGCGTCGGCAAGGGCATTTTTAACAAGCATGGTGGCAAAATAATTTCTTTGAGTTGCTAAGTTTTTAGCCTCATCTTCGCTTAGTCCTTTTGCCTTGCGAAGTTCATAAATTTCATGGGCAAATTTGTCTTTTAACTCACTTTTTTGTATATCTATAATCTTAGCTTTGTCAAGACTTACGCCAAGTTCTTTTGCTCTTTTTTGAACCAAATTTTCATCACCAAGCAAGATGATAGAAGCTATATCATCAGCCAAAATTGCAGCCGCCGCTTGCAAAATTCTATCGTCTTCGCTTTCAGGCAAAACAACGGTTTTTTTAAGCTCTTTTGCACGATTTATCAAAATATTTTCAAATTTGATAGGTGTGATGATATCTTGTTCGCATTTTAAAATTTCATCTAAATCATCGGTGATGATAAGTTTTGAATTTTGATTTAAAAGTTTTAATTCATTTAAATTTTCTTCATCATAAACAGGGCAATTTAGATGTTTGGCGATTTGTAAATTTAATTCACAATCCCCCATTAACATCTCGCTCTTACAGCCTACAACTACGATAAAATCGCTTTTTTGTGATAAAAGTTCAAATTTGTTTATGAGATTTTTCATCACAGACTTTTGACATTTTAAAAACTCGTTTTTATCGATTTTAACATCAAATTTTGCGACATTTTTAAATTTTAAAGCTAATTTTTGCTCAACTTTTGCTAAATTTTTATCTGATAAAAGATAGAGTGAATGCATTTTTACCCTTTTTTGGAACTTAATTTGCTTTGATTTTAACACAAAATTACAAAAACAAGGTTTTTTATGAAAGAGAAAAGTTGTTTAATATACTCAATTGTTGCGATACTTTACACTGGTTGTACTTCAAGCGTTGATCCACAGATAGATATGAAAGCACCAGTGTATGTTGATGAGTTGCCGTCAAAACGCATGGGTAATGGTACAAATTATCAAGGAAGCTTATATGGGCGTGGCGAAAATCCGCTATTTTCAGATAGAAAAGCTATGAACGTTAACGATATCGTAACGGTTATCATCTCTGAAACTGCATCTCAAAGCTCATCTGGGTCAAAATCAACCAATAAAGATAGCACAACGGCTCTAACTGGTGGTGTCATCACTGGCGGAGGTCCAGGGCTTTCAACCGTGGCAAAAAAACTTAACAAGTATGCAAATATAGGTTTTTCAGCAGGAGGAGCAAACAATTTTACTGGCGGCGCAACAGTTAGCAGAAACGAGCAATTTACAACAACAATTTCTGCACGAATCATAAAAATTTTAAACAATGGAAACTATTTTATAGAAGGATCTCGTGAAATTTTGATAAATGGTGAAAAGCAAATCATGCAAATAAGCGGAGTTATACGCCCTTATGATATCTCTCAAAACAACCAAATCGATTCAAAATACATAGCAGACGCTAAAATTTTATATAAAACTGAAGGCGATGTTGATAAATCAACCAAAAAACCATGGGGTACAAGATTTATGG
>JAILCJ010000039.1 GCA_024680445.1 Campylobacter sp. | reverse complement strand
AATCTAAGCTAATTTGGAATTTTAATGTGTTAAAATAAATTCGCTTAAAGGAAATGATATGAAAAAATTGATTGCTTTTTTGATAACATCTACGCTTATGTTTGCATCGCAAGAAACTTGCCAAATGCTTGCAAATAGGGCATTTTTCAATACCCAACCTAGCGAAATAGACGAACAAATTTTTTATTGCGAAGGCAGTATTTTAAATTTCGAAAAAGTAAAAACCTTGCTCGAAGTTGCCAAAGTAGTGCGTGGAGAAAATGTAAACTGCGTTGGTTATCCGCAAGTTGCTAAAAATGAAAATTCCTTAAAATGGCTCATTTTACAAGCTTCATTTGCACCAGAAATTTATGCCAAAGGTCTTGCAAAACCGCAAATTGCCGAGGATTTAAAAGACGGCTGGAACGGATATTTTCGCTACTGGGCGTATCAAAGTTTTTATAATTTCGCCAAATTTAACGAATTTTGGCAAGCTTATAACCAAGCTCAAAACCCTCTTGTTAAATTTTATGAAGACAAAGGCTACGACACGCAAAGTGCGGCATATTATGCAACTAATGTGCTAAATGAGTTTTTAAAATTTGCGGTTGGGGAATTTAAAAATTTAAGCAAAAAACTTGATATTTCACGAGAGCAAAAACAGCTAAGCGATAAGAATTTAAGCTATGATGCGATACTTGCTTTATTGTATTCTAAGCAATATTCACAGGCTCAACTAAATGAAATTTTAAAAACTTTACTACTTTTAAACAAAGGCACAAATGTTATAAGTGAGATTCTAAAAATGGGAGCTCAAATAGACATAGGCGATGAAAGTGCTTTGTTTTTCGCACTTGGATCGAAAGAAAATGTCAAATTTCTTTTACAAAATGGTGCCGATGTGAACTATAAAAACGCCTTTGGAAAGAGTGCGATTTTTTACGCTAGCGAGCTAAAAGATAGCGAACTAATCAAAATTTTGCTTGAAAATGGAGCAAATGCAAACGATAAAATCATAGACGAAAATACCAAAAATGTTTTTTCTAGTCTTGGTAGAAGTTTGCCATTTTATGTGCAACTTTGTGCCTTGGAGCATACAAATAGAAGTGTTTTTATGAACGCTGCTGCTTATTCGAACCATGAAATTTTAGAAATTTTACTCGCAAATGGTGCAGTTTTAGACGATGTCGATGACTTAGGTTTTAACGCACTTGATTATGCTAAAAAAACAAAAAACGAAGAAAACATAATTTTTTTACAAAATTTGGGTTTAAAATCTAATATTTTTGAATAAGGAAAAAACATGAAAGGCACTGCATTTATAACAGGTGCAACAAGTGGTTTTGGACAAGCCATAGCTAAAAAACTTAGCAAAGCTGGGTATAAGATCATAGCTCTTGGACGTCGAAAAGATAGGCTCGAAAAACTTGCAAACGAGCTTGGCAATACTCACATCATAGCTTGCGATATCCGTGATAAGGCAAAGCTTTTTGGAGAGTGTGAAAAACTCCCTGAAAATTTTAAAGATATCGAAATCTTAGTAAACAACGCTGGTTTGGCACTAGGTCAAGAACCAACCTTGCATGCTAGTTTGGATGACTTTGAAACCATGGTTGATACAAATATAAAAGGGCTTTTGTATTCGACTAAGGCGATTTTACCGATAATGTCTGCAAGAAAAAGCGGATATATTTTTAACCTTGGTTCTGTCGCTGGTGAGTGGCCGTATCCGGGCGGAAATGTTTATGGGGCAACGAAGGCCTTTGTTAAGCAATTTAGTTTTAATCTAAGAAATGATTTAAAAGGCACTGGCATACGAGTTACCGACATAGCACCGGGGCTTTGCAAGACCGAATTTAGCGAGGTTCGCTTTAAGGGAGATAAGCAAAAGGCCAATGCAATTTATGAAAATACTCAATTTATAAGTGCTGATGATATCGCAACCATAGTGCTTAATTGCGTAAATTTACCTCAACATGTAAATGTAAATAGGCTTGAAGTCATGGCGACTACGCAAACTTGGGCTGGATTTTATTTCGAAAGGGATTAAATGAAAAAAATTTCATTTTTATTGTTTTTGCCATTGTTTCTTTTTGGCGATCCTGTCAAAAACGCTGAAATATTTGGCATTTGGACGCTTTTGCCGCCTGTTGTGGCGATAGCACTAGCTTTTATAACAAAAGACGTTATACTTTCGCTTTTTATAGGTGTTTTTAGCGGTACATTTTTGATAAATGTTATAAATGATAATATTTTAACTGCCGTTATCAAAGGCTTTATAAGCATAGTTCAACGCATAGTTGCCTCTATGGCTGATAGCTGGAATGCAGGGATATTGTTGCAAGTTTTAT
>JAILCJ010000021.1 GCA_024680445.1 Campylobacter sp. | reverse complement strand
TGGTGGCAAAAATTTGATAAAAAATAATTGCGGATATGAGCAAAATATAAGAAATAATACAATAAAATATACACTTTGTGAAAAGCAAATAAAATTTTATGATTCTAAAAACAGAATTAAAATATTTTTAAACGAGCTGTGAGTAAATTTAAAATTTTTGCTTGAAATTTGATTATAAAAATTTGCAAAAATAAAATGAAATTTTAAATTTACAAACTCAATTAAGGTGTGATTATGATAAAAAAACTTGGTGCAAGCTTGTTTTTGGCATGTAATTTATTTGGTGCAGGTTATGCTATCCACGAACAAAGTACTGATGCTTTGGCACTTTTAAGTACAAATATAGCAACTAGTTTTGGTCCTGACGCGGCGTATTACAACCCTGCAAATATGGTCGATCTTGACGCAACTAAGCATTATTTTGAAAATACTTTGGTTTGGTTTCATATAGATCCTATCAAATTTAACGGCGATAACGGTGTTTCGTACAAATCAAATCCTTTCAACACAGCAGCTTCTACCATGCATTATGTTTCGCCTGCGTTTTTAGATGATAATCTTCGTTTTGGTTTTAGTCTTACCGTGCCTGCAGCCGTTGGCATAAGCTGGAACGATTATGACCCTACATTTTCAACCAAACATTTCAAATTTAAAGTCATTGAGTTAAATCCTACCCTTGCTTATCAAATAAGCGATTCATTTTCTGTGGGAGCCGGCATAAGGGCTGTATATATAAAAGGTAAGGTTTCAAATGAGCTTTATGGTGCTGGTGAACGTGTTATCAAGGGCGATAGTTTGGACTTTGGTTATAACCTTGCTGCGACATATAGAGCGACAGAAAATTTGCGTTTTGCCGCTACTTATCGTTCAAAGGTTGATATGACCTTAAAAGGCACGGCAGATGTTGAAACAAATAACCCTATGGTTGCTCAATATCTTGGCTATAACGGCGATGTTAAAACAACTATCCCTTTGCCAGCTAGTTTAACTCTTGGTGCTTCGTATAAATTTAACAATACAACATTTATGCTAGCTTACGATAGGACTTGGTGGTCTGATTTTAATGGTTGGGATTTTGACTATGCAAATCCAAAACCAAATCCTCTATTTAAAGCACTTTTTGACGATCCAGTCGTAAGAAATTACCGAGATACAAACGCATATCGTATAGGTGTAGCTCATAATATCAATAACAAATGGCGATTGATGGGCTCTTTTGCCTATGACCAATCCGCTGCTAAAAATGATAAATCAAGAGGTTTTGAGTTGCCAGACACTAAAACTTATGCGTATTCGGCTGGTGCAAATTATAAATTTAATGAAAATTTTGAATTAACTTTTAGTGGATTTTATCAAGACAGAAGGGCTGTAAGAGCCGAGGTGCCTATGCTTGCTAGTAAAAATGTTCTTGTTCCAACTTTATACTATCAACCCGGCGAGTATGAAAATGCAAGAATTTGGATACTTGCAATGGGTTTAAAATGTAGATTTTAGGTGTAAAAATGCAATACCCTTATCAAAATTTATATGAAAATTTATCTGAAAAAGCTACTAAAAGTCCAAATGCCACAGCTATTTATGAAGATAAAATAAAAATTTCTTATCGCGAATTAAAACAAAAAGTCGATGCCATAGCGGCATTTTTGCAAAATAGCAATGTGCATTTTGGTGATAAGGTGGCTATGCTAGTTTCAAATTCAAGCGAATTTGTTATTAGCTATCTAGCCATTACCTCCCTTGGTGCCATAGCCGTGCCTATGAATACTTTTTTGAAATTTGATGAGATAGAATACATCCTTACAAATTCCAAATCAAAAATTTTAATCGCCTCTGTTGGCCTTGACAAAGAGTTAAAAAATATAGATTCTGTCCCGCTTGAAAAAATTATTTGGATAGGGCAAAGTCCGACGGTCAAAAAGCATAAAATTCAAAAAGATGAAACTGGCGAGAGCGTGTATCTTGATTCAAATTTGAATCTTGAAAAAGATGTTAGTTTTGATGAGGCTTTGACCTGTTTGCATTTGCCAGAAGTTACGCAACAACCCGGACTTGAAGATCTTGTGCATATCATTTATACCAGCGGTACTACCGGCAAGCCAAAAGGGGCGATGATTCGCTACCGAAATATTTTATCGAATCTCCAAGCAACTTCGGATAGATTCAGTGTCGTGCCAAAGGATAAATTTTTAGTTTTCTTGCCCATGTTTCATAGCTTTACGCTTACGGCAATGATACTTTTGCCTCTTTATAATACCGCTTCTATCATAGTTATAAAGTCTGTTTTTCCTTTCTCAAATGTTCTAAAACAAGCACTTTTGAAAAGGGCAACCGTGTTTTTGGGCGTGCCATCTATATATACCGCACTTGGCAAGGCAAAAATTCCTTGGTATTTTCGCTGGTTTAATCATATCCGCATTTTTGTTAGCGGAGCAGCTCCGCTTGCCCAACAAACCATAGACGAATTTAAAATCAAATTTCCGAGAGCTCATTTGATAGAAGGTTATGGACTTAGCGAGTGTTCACCGATAGTTTCATCAAATTTGTTCGAGAAAAAGAAACTTTTAAGTGTCGGACTTCCGCTTGAAGGCTATGAGATAAAAATCGTTGATGAAGAAATGGTCGAACTTAAAATCGGCGAGGTCGGCGAGATAATAGTCAAGGGCGATTGTGTCATGAAAGGTTATCTTGGCATAAATGATGAAACCATAGTAAATGGCTGGTTAAAAACTGGCGATTTGGGTAAAGTTGATGAAGAAGGTTATATTTATATAGTCGATCGCAAAAAAGACCTTATCATTTCAAAGGGTATAAATATCTATCCAAGAGAGATAGAAGAAATTATTTATAAGCTAGAAGCCATCGAAGCTTGTGCTGTTATAGGTATAAAAGATGAATTCGCAGACGAAGAAGTTGTGGCATTTGTTCAATTAAAAGAAGATCAAAATATACAAGAAAAAGAGCTTAGAGTTTATCTTAAAAAACACCTTGCAAATTATAAAATTCCAAAGGTCATACACTTTGTTGACGAGTTGCCACGTAATGCTACTGGCAAGGTTTTAAAGCGAGTTTTAAAAGAAAATTTGCAAAAGGTCATTGATAGTGAGAAGTGATTATCTGGCTGAATTTTTAGGCGAAGATGCTAAAAATAGTGCTGTAGCTAAGGCTATCGGAGCAGATGAAAGCGAACTTGCTATCTTACAACAAATTTGCGAACTTTATGTACTAAATGGCGTTGGAGCGGTTGGCGTTTTTGAGTTAACTACGCATTTGGGTAAAGAAAAATTTACTCATCTTAACTATCTTGAAAAGATTAAAAATCTCATAGACAACGGCTGGATCGCAGTTTGTCTTAGTTCATCAAAAATTTTATCTATAAATGAAAATTTGTTAAGTTTGCTTCATGCCGAAGTTATGCCAACGCAAAATTTGTTAAATTTGCTTCAAAATGGGGTGGAGGAGATAAAATTTTTAGACCCTAGCCCATATAATGAGCGTTATGAGTATTTAAAAGATCAGTTTTTTCGGGTTTATCTTTACGAAAAAAAGTCAATGCTAGGTGCTAAAAAAGCCAAAGAGTTGCTAAACGATCAAATTTGCGAGTGCGAAAAGTATATAAAATCTCGTCTAGCATTAAGTAAAAATCAGCCAAAAATCGAAAAAATAATGAAGGAAAATAGCTTAAATGAAAAAGAGCAGATAATATTTTTGGCACTTTTAAAGCAAGAATTTCTTGATGAAGAAACGAGCATAGGCGAAAGCGAAAATCTTATAAAACTCATAAGTGATAATGAATTTGAAAAGGCGAGTTTGAAATTTTGTCTTGCCGAGGGTTCAAAATTACTTGAACTAATAGATTATGATGAAATTTTTAAAAATGATGATATAGTGCAGAGATTTTTTATAAAAGATGAAATTTTAGATGAGATCATGCACCAAAATGCAAACACTTCTGGCAAAATCAAGCTTGAAAATTTGGTTAAAGAACAAGAAATTTTTGAGCTTATCGAGCCAAGAACGGATATAAATGATGTGGTTTTAAACGATAAAACCAAAGAACTTTTAGAACAAATTTTAAAGCAAGTTGATAGAAAAGTTTTATCTAGACTTTCTAGCTGGGGGATAAAAAATCGCAAAGGCATAGATGCTAAAATTATTTTTTACGGAGAGCCGGGCACCGGTAAAACCATGAGTGCTTTAAGCCTTGCAAAGAGCCTAAAAAAGGCGGTTTTGAGCTTTGACTGTTCTAAAATTTTAAGCAAATATGTTGGCGAAAGCGAGCAAAATGTAAGAAAAATTTTTGATAGTTATAAAGAAATTTGCAAAAAAAGCAAGAGCGAACCACTACTTTTACTAAACGAAGCCGATCAGTTTTTAAGCACCAGAGTCGAGGGTGGCGACAGCGTGGATAAAATGCATAATCAAATGCAAAATATATTTTTGGAGCAAATCGAAAGATTTGAAGGCGTTTTGGTTGCTACAACAAATTTTTTGCAAAGTTTTGACGGAGCTTTTTCTAGAAGATTTGATTATAAAATCGAATTTAAAAAGCCTGATTTTGCCGCACGTCTTGCTATTTGGCGTAAAGTTTTGCCTGAAAATGCGTGTTATGAAGACGGTTTTATGATAGAAAAACTTGCAAATTACAATCTAAGTGGCGGTCAGATAATGCTTGTCCTTAAAAATACCGCACTTAAAGTTGCAACAAAAGAAGACGGAATTTTTACTTTCGAGGATTTTAAAGCAAACATAGACACAGAGCTAAACTCTGCATTTGGCGGTGAAAAAAAGGTTGGATTTAACTAAATTTACAAGGTTTTTAATGCCTTGTAAAAGTTATAATTTAGACAAATCAAGCTTTATAGCGTCATTATCTATATAAGCTATGCCTTCATTTAGCACTTTTGTAGCGATAGCGTGGGCGTCAGCAAGAGAGTGCATCTTGTATGAACCGCATTGATATTTGTTTAGTTCTGGTATATCGCTTTGATTTTTAACGGCCAAAATATCGTGCATACTTGCCGTCCAAGCGTCTTGAACGTTTTTTATGCTCGGTGTGCCTATCAAACTCATATAAAAGCCTGTTCTACAGCCCATGGGCGATATATCGATGATCTCGACTTTATCGCTATTTAAATGTTCTCTCATAAAGCCTGCAAAAAGGTGTTCAAAAGTATGCGTGCCTTTTTCGCTCATCATCTCGACATTTGGTTTGCAAAATCTCAAATCAAAAACACTTATATCATCGCCTTTTGGCGTTTTCATGGTTTTTGCTAAACGCACTCCGGGTGCCTTCATCAAAGTATGATCGACTTTAAAACTATCAAGAAGTGGCATTTTTCATCCTTTTTAACAAAATCAAATTTGCTTAAATTTCTAGTCTTTGTCAAATTTGATGCTAAAAATTCCAAAATTTCAAGCTCATAAACTGCGATTTTAACAAAGACAAAAATTAGTTATAAGGTGTTAAAAACCCTATCTCCTGCGTCACCAAGACCCGGAACTATATAACTTTTATCGTTTAGTTTTTCATCTATACTTGCCGTATAAACTTCGACATCTGGGTAAATTTCACTAAATCTTTTTAAACCTTCTGGGGCTGAAATGATAGAGATAAATTTGATATTTTTTACGCCTTTTTCACGCAAAAATTTTACCGCATCTATCGCAGTTCCGCCGGTTGCAAACATAGGATCTATGATGATGGCAGTTCTTGAGGCTGCATCGCTTGGGAGTTTGGCATAAAAAAACTCCGCCTGTGCTGTTTTTTCATTTCTTTGAAAGCCCAAAAAACCAACACTTGCGTCTGGCAATAACTTAAAAACACTATCAAGCATACCAAGAGCGGCACGAAGTATAGGGCATATCATGATTTTTGTTGCTAATTTTTTCGCCTTTGTTTGAGTGACTGGGGTTTTTATGCTAAGCTCCCTAAGCGATAAATCCCTAGTTGCTTCAAACATCATAAGGTAGCTTATCTCGTCGATAAGCATACGAAATTGAAAAGGCTCGGTTCTTTCGTCACGCAAAATGGCAAGTTTATGTTCGATTAGAGGGTGAGAAATGAGTTTAACATTTTCCATTTTTTGTCCTTTTTTTGTTAAAAATTTGAATTAAAATGTATCAAATTTGGCTCCAAGACAAAGCTTGAAGCCAAAAAAAATTATTTTTGAGATTTTAAAAGCTCTTTTATATAAGCTTCTTTATCGAAATTTTTAACCCTTGCAACGCCGTCATCAACGGCAGCTTGAGCAACTGCTGGAGCAACTGCGGTCAAAACTCTTTTATCAAATGGTTTTGGTATGATATAGTCTTTGCCAAATTCAAGTTTTTCAACGCCAAACGCTTTGCAAACTTCGGCTGGAACGGGTTCTTTGGCAAGAGCTGCAAGAGCTTTGGCAGCAGCCATTTTCATATTTTCTGTGATTTTTTTAGCCCTAACATCTAAGGCACCACGAAAGATAAACGGAAAACCAAGGACATTGTTTACTTGATTTGGATAATCGCTTCTACCAGTGCCCATCATAGCGTCATTTCTAGCTTCTGCAACTTCTTCTGGATAAATTTCTGGAGTTGGATTAGCTAGTGCAAAAATAATAGGCTCGGCGTTCATAGTTTTTACCATTTCTCTGGTTACTACGCCCGGTTTTGAAAGACCTAAAAACATATCGGCTCCTCGCATAGCATCAGCCAATGTTCTATCGTTAGTTTTTAGTGCAAATTCCCTTTTTTCAGGTGTCAAATCTGTTCTTTCGCTGTGGATAACGCCCTTGCTATCTATCATAATGATATGTTTTGCACCAAGTGCTTGATACATTTTTGCGCACGCTATACCAGCCGCACCAGCACCGCTTACGACTATTTTTATCTTGCTTATATCTTTGCCAGAAATTTCCATGGCGTTTATCATGCCAGCACTTGTTATCATGGCTGTACCGTGTTGATCGTCGTGCATAACTGGGATATCAACCGCAGCTTGAAGTTTTCGTTCTATTTCAAAGCATTTTGGAGCTCGGATATCTTCAAGATTTATACCGCCAAAAGTTGGAGCCAAGGCTTTGCAAATTTCAACTATCTTGTCTGGATCGTGCTCGTCAAGCTCGATATCAAAAGCGTCTATATCGGCAAATTTTTTAAATAAAACCGATTTGCCCTCCATAACTGGTTTTCCAGCAACTGCACCGATATCTCCAAGTCCAAGAACAGCGGTTCCGTCTGTGATTACGGCGACGAGGTTGGCTTTATTTGTGTATTTGTAAGCCAATTCATTGTCGGCTTCTATCGCCTTGCAAGGTATGGCAACGCCCGGAGTGTAAGCCAAAGATAGGTCATCGGCTGTTTCGCACGGGGTTTTGACATTTATAGCGATTTTACCGCCAACATGGTAGCTAAGCGCTTGCTCGTCTGTAATTTTACTCATTTTCTCTCCTTAATGGGTTAATAATTTTGCTATTCTTGCTTTAACTTCGTTGCTGCCTATAACTTCAAGCACTTCAAAAATGCTTGGACTTACGCTAGTGCCTGTTAGAGCAACACGAAGTGCTTGAGCTAAGTCTTTGAGTTTTAATCCATTTGTTTGTAAAAACTCATTTGTTAGTGTTTCGTAGCCTTGTGCATCTAAATTTAGGGTTAAAATTTGCGAAAATTTAGCCAAAATTTCTTTGCTTTGAATCGTTATAAATTTTGCAAAGGCCTTTGGATCGTATTGACTTGGTGCGTTCATGATAGATTTTGCCGAATTTGCCATGTCTATAAGGGTTTTTGAACGTTCTCTTAGTATGTTTAAAAGCAACTCACCCTTTGCATGAGCTCGAAAATCTATGCCAAATTCAAGCATATCATCAGCCAAACGTTCGTATGGCAAAGTTTTAATATAATGCGAATTTAACCAGTCAAGTTTTTGAGTGTTATATGTGCTTGATGATTTGTTTATATCGTGCGGATCGAAGTATTTTAACATATCGTCCATGCTAAAAATCTCATCGTCTCCATGGCTCCAACCAAGTCTAACCAAGAAATTTAGCAAGGCTTCTGGCAAATAACCCATGCGTTTATACTCCATAACATCTGTTGCGCCGTGTCTTTTTGATAGTTTTTTGCCGTCTTCGCCGTTTATCATCGCAACATGAAAAAATTCTGGAATTTTAAAGCCCAAAGCCTCGTAAAGCACGATTTGTTTTGGGGTATTGCTTAGGTGATCGTCGCCCCTGATAACATGAGTAACGCCCATCAAAGCGTCATCTATAACGACGGTAAAATTATATGTCGGCGTGCCGTCAGATCTTGCGATAATGAAGTCATCTAGTATATCTTTGCAATTAAATTTGATTTCGCCTTTTATGCCGTCTTTAAATTCTATGGTGCCGTCCTCTGGGGATTTTATGCGAATAACTGGTTCTATGCCCTCAGGTGGTGTGCCTGTGAAATTTCTATAACGATTATCGTATTTTGGACGCTCTTTTCTGGCTTCTTGTTCGGCTCTAAGTGCGTTTAGTTCGTCTTTTGTGATATAGCATTTATATGCCTTGCCTTCGTCTAAAAGTTTGGCGATATATTTTTTATAAATGTCAAATCTTTGCGATTGGTAAGTAACTTCGCCGTCATGATCGAGTTTGCACCATTTAAAGGCTTCTTTGATAGCCAAAGTGGCTTCGATGGAATTTCGTTTTAAGTCTGTGTCTTCTATGCGAAGTAGGAATTTTCCGCCATTTGACCTTGCGTAAAGGTAATTATAAAGTGCAGTTCTAAGTCCGCCTATGTGTAAATAACCGGTAGGACTTGGTGCGAATCTAGTAACTATCATCTCTGTCCTTAAAAATTTTTATGTTATAATGGGCGAAATTATATTTAGAAATTACTTAAATAAAGGTTTTATTATGTTAAAAAAAGCTATTTTTGCTTCACTTGTTTGTGCGATTTGCCTACAAGCAGACACGGTAAATGCTGTTGCTGCCATAGTTGAAAACGAGCCGATCACACTTTATGAAATTGAAAAAGTCAGACAAGACTTAAAGATAAGCAGTGCTCACGCTTTTGATCTTTTGGTGCGAGATCGCCTCGAACAATCACAAATCAAAGCTCTTGGCATAAGCGTTTCACCCTTTGAGATAAATGATAGAGTCGAGAATATGGCTAAGAAAAACGGACTAACAAACAACGAATTTAGAAATCAAATCGAAGAAAAAGGCATAAGATTCATAGACTTTAAAAAAGATCTTGAAAAATCCATGCTTCAAGAAAAACTTTACAAAAATATCTTTGCTGGTGTTGGCAAAAATATAAACGAAAGAAATGCAAGAACCTACTACGAAAACAATGTCGGTCAGTTTAGCACTTTTGAAAGTATTTCTGTGACAGTTTATAGTGCAAAAGACGGAAATTTACTCATGCAACAACAACAAAGCGGACTTGACCCTTTAAAAGGCGTAAAAACCCAAGTTTTAAAGCTTAACTACGAAAATATCAGCCAACGTCTTGCCGTTCTTTTGGCAACCACCCCAGAGCGAAGTTTTACCCGTCCGCTTCAAGGTCCAAACGGCTATGATATGTTTTATGTAAATGTAAAAAATGGCTCACGACAACCGAGTTTTGAAGAGATAAAAGACGAAGTGATGAATATGCTTTTTCAAGCCGAGCAAGAAAAGGTGGCAACGGATTATTTCGACAAACTTCGTGCCAAAGCCAAAATAAATTTTTTAAGGCAACCTCAATGATACTTGTAAGATTTCTTGGGCCACTTGACTTTGAAGATCTAAAAATCGAAGCCAAAAGCCTAAGAGAACTAAAAGAGCGACTTAGCCAATATGACGAAAGTGAGCTAAAAAAATGGCTCGAACTTTGTGCAGTTAGCGTAAATGACGAGATAGTAAGCAACCTTGACACACAGCTAAATGACGGCGATATAGTCGCACTTTTGCCCCCAGTTTGCGGTGGCTAAATCTCAAATTTTACGAAAATGATGGAAATTTACGAAGGCGGACTAGAAGTCTGCGAAATTCAAAATCGCTGGTATTTGCAAAGCCTCGAAAAAAATTGTGGTGCCTTGCTTAGTTTTGTAGGCATAGTAAGGGCTGAAAATGGCATACAAGCGCTTAGTTTTGATATCTACGAACCTTTGCTAAAAAAATGGCTAAGTTCTTGGCAAGAAAAGGCAAAGCTTCATGAGTGCGAAGTTTTTTTTGCCCACTCAAAAGGCGATGTACCAGTGCATAAAAGCTCTTTTGTGGCTGGAATTTTAAGCCAAAAAAGAAAAAATGGACTTAAACTTTTAAACGATTTTGTCGAGGATTTCAAGGCAAACGCACCCATTTGGAAATACGATATCATAAATGGCAAAAGAATTTATGCCCTTAATCGTTCTAAACCCCTAAAATTCGCCGGTTTGCTGGCAAAATAATCTTTTTATCAAATTTGATTTTATTTACCCTGTGGATTTTTTATCAAATTTGCTTTTTATTTTTGCT
>JAILCJ010000006.1 GCA_024680445.1 Campylobacter sp. | reverse complement strand
TGTTGGCTTTTGAATTTATCAAATTTGATTTACAAACTTCAAATTCATCAAATTTGATGTGTGAAATTTGGCTTTTACCAAATTTGATTTTGTGCGATTAAAGTATTTTTAGATCTCGCTGTGTTTTATGGTTTTTTCTACAAGCATAAATCTTAGTCTATCCCACTCGACAGGATCGCATAAAGCCATGCCCTGAATCTCGTTACAACCGATTTCTTTAAGCTTTTGAACATTTTCACGATTTTTGATATTTTTAGCGACACTGCGGATATTCATAACATTTGCAAGAGCGATAACAGCATTTACTATTTGCTTATCTTGCGGATTTTTACTATTTATATTTTTCAAAATTTCATGAGCGATCTTGATACGTTCGATATTGTATCTTTCCAAAAATACCAAAGATGAGTGCCCTATACCAAAGTTATCAACTGAAATTTTTATATCGTATTCGCTAATTTTTCTAAAAATATCATCTATGATTTTTTGATTATTTACCCAAATATTTTCACCAACTTCTATTTCTATTTCGTTTGGCGAAATGCCTTGTTCTTTGATAATTTTATGTGTAATATCGATGAATTCGCTAGATTGGCTTTGTTTATTTGTGATATTTATACTCATGATAGGCGGTTTAATGCCTGCTTTTTTTAACTCTTTTATACGAGCACAAGCGTTTGAAAGCATAAATTCTAAAATTCTGTCTCCAAGATCGCTTCTTTCGATAATGTCTATGAATTCTTTTGCTTGTAAAAAGCCAAATTCGTTGCTATGCCAACGCAAAAAATTCTCCACAGCTACAATTTTATCGGTTTTTAGATCAAAAACTGGCTGATAATATACTTCGAATTCTTTTTTAAAATTGGCTTGATGAAGCAGAATTTCTAAGCGTGATTTTTTACGCTCTATTTCGTCTATCCTTTTAATAAATAAAAATGGATTTGCATTTCCGAGCTGTTTTGCAAAATAAGTAGCCTTATCGGCATTTCGAATAAATTCTTTTACATCTATAAAAGTTCCAGCATTTGCAGTTTCTATGCCTATGGCACATTCAAAAACAAAATGATATGAGCCTATGATTATGTTTTCGCAAACAGCAGATTTTAATTTTTCGGCAAAGTCAAGATAGTTTTCCCTCTCTTCATCAACTATTTTTTTGGCAACCAAAAATTCATCAGCACCAAACCTTGAAACCAAGTCATTTTTACCACAAACTTCAAGAATTTTTTTACCGATATTTATTAGAATTTTATCGGCTATTTCGTGTCCGTAAGATGCGTTTGTAAGCTTAAAACGACGCAAATTTATACAAAATAATGCCAAAGTTTCTTGATTTTTGAGCTTATCGAGCTCTTTTCTTAGCTCTTTGATGAGTTTCGATCTTGACATAAGACCGGTAAGATAGTCTTTATCGACCACATCTTGCAAGCAAAGATTAGCAAGTTTTAATTCGTTTGTGTATTTGTTTAATATTATGTCTAGTTCGTGTTTTTTTTCTTGTTCATTGGCTAAATTATTTTTAAATTCAAAATATTTTTTTATATAGTGAGTAAGCAAAACATGCAAGATAAAGATTACAGCAAGTGCTAAGGTGTAGTTTTTGTTTATGTCGTCTTTAAAGATAAAAGGTAAGAACATTAAGAGTAAAATCCACTTAAAATACTCCATAAATTTTTTATTTTTTATCTTTTTGTTTTTATCGCAAAGTTCAACGCTCCCGCACATCATTAAGAAAAATGCTAATGAAAATATTATATCTATAATCGCGGTATTATGTATGGTTATCGTACAAAAATCATAAGAATACATAATGCGTACGCAAGCATAAATTCCGCTACCCAAAACAGCGAAAAAATAGCTTTTATGCATAACAAGATTTTGTGTAGTAAAAATCGTTGTGCTTACAATTAGTAAAATTATAAAGCTAAGAATAATGTTTATATATTCTGCTAGATATGCCGCTGTGCTACAAATTATCCTCGCTTCTATATTGCTAAAAATAGCCAAAGAAAAAATACTAAGTATAAGAAAAATGCTTAACATATCGTTTAAGATATACATCCATTCGTGTTGCATATCGTTTTTGATACGTTTTATAAATTGTGTAGTTACTGCTAAAAGTATGAAAAAACTAGGTGTTAAAAAGCCAAAATGCAAAAAAGAGTATTGATCGTAAGGGCTACCAAGGATATATTTATAAAAAACCCAGTATGCACCAAAAAATATATAAGAGTAAAGTGCCAAGGTTAGCAAGATCCACATATCGCGTTGATCGCTAACTATAAAAATAGATTTAACAATGAAATAAAGCATATATATACAACAAGAAATATTAACAAAATAAAACACGACTCCAAAGGGACTTTTTGGTATAAGAATTAGCATAAATATGGCTACGATAGATATAATTTTAGAGTATGATTTCGCACCAAAAAAGTCGTCTAGTAACGATGTTTGCATTTATCTCCCTTAAAAGTCGCTTATTATAACATTTATTTTTTTAGATATCATTAAATTAAAAGTTTTAATTAAGCTATGTAGAAATAAGGTTTTAAAAATTTATTTTTTTGTTCTTTTGTAACAAAGATATAAATTTAAGGGTTCAAATTTTACTGTTTTTAGAAGTTTGAAATTTGCATCTGATTTTAAATTTAAATTTTTATTTAGTATTCTTCATTATCTTTGCAAAATTCTTTTTTAACCAAGGCTTCAAAATCTTCTTCGCTAAGTGGTTTGCCCCAGATAAAGCCTTGTAGTTCATCGCAACCTATTTGCCTTAAAACTTCGAGTTGTTCTTCGGTTTCAACGCCTTCTGCTATGGTTTTGATGCCTAGGGTTTTTGCCATTACGATTATGGCTTTTACAACATCTTTTTCGACTACGCTTGTGGCTATGTTATCGACAAATTCTTTGGCGATTTTTAGTTTATCTATGCTGTATTTGCTTATATAACCAAGAGATGAAAAGCCCGTGCCAAAGTCGTCTAGGGCGACATCGATATTGCTTCTTTTAAATTTGGTCAATACATCTCTTATGACCTCGTCATTATACATCCAACTCATTTCCGTGATCTCAAAACAAGCCCACTCGTTTTTGCTATTGTGCTGTTTTAAGAGGTCTTGAATTTTCTCGGCAAAATACACGCTATCTATTTGTTTTGGCGAGAGATTTATGCTGATTTTTAGGTTGGTATTGTAAGTGTTATTTATGTAGCTTATCTTTTCGACTGCTTTATTGCTGACCCATTTGCCTATGCTAACCATGACCGGACCTTGCTCGGCAACTGGGATAAATTCTACTGGCGAGATATAGCCTTTAACTGGCGATATCCAACGCAAAAGTGCCTCTGCACCGATAAGTTTTTTATTTTTTATGTCGTATTGGGGTTGATAAACTAGCTTAAATTCGCTGTCAAATTTGGCTGTATCAAGCAACATTTTTATGGTATTTTTATGGGTTTGAAGGTCGGCTAATTCGCTATTGTAAACAGCGTAAATTTGTTTGCTTTCTTTGGCTTTGTTTAGTGCCGCTTGTGCTTCGCTTATGAGATCTTCGACTTTTATGGTCGATATATCGCTAAATCCTATGCCTATTTTTGCGTTTAAGATAATTTGTTTATTATCAATATGTATAGGTTTTTTTATGGCTCGAATTAAATTTTCTATAAATTCAGAGTAGTCGTTTTCGCTACGATGATTCTTTGTTACTATCATTATATCATCGCCACTAAATCTCGACATAGCCGCATTTTTAGGCAAGACGCTTTGTAAATTTCCAACCAGTTGTATAAGCACTTCATCGCCGATGTATTGACCGTAACTATCATTTATGGCTTTAAAGTGATTAATGTCTATATTGTATAAACTGATTCTTTCGCCAAGCCCTAGGGTATTTGTCATTTCGTTAAGATAATTTATAAAATACGGTCTATTAAAAGCCTTGGTTAGATAGTCGTATTTTCTTAGTCTGTTTAGTCTGATATTTGTGCTTTTAACCTGAGCACTTCGTTCTTTTATCGTTTCTAAGATGTTTTCTTTTTTGTTTCTTTCTTTTTCTAAAAGTTTTTTATACAATCCCTCAAATGTAAAATTTAGCGAAATTATGGAGTATAAAAGTGCACAAACTACCACAAAAACTACATAATATACATCATAAATGTCATTTATAAATAATTTTAAAAGTGGCATCAAAATGATGACTGCTATTTTTTGTGTGATAACTAGGACGGATGAATCGGTATATTTTATATCGTTTTCTTCTTTGATATAAAAAGAAGCATAGGCAAAAATATAAAAAGTCAAAACATACAAAAGTTCGATATATTCGTTATCGTAGTTAAAGCCGCCTATATCGCCAAAGGTATAAACGGTATCTGTGCAAACATAAACTATAAAGGCTAACAAAATATAATAAATTTCTTTGTAGCTTTTAAGATTTTTTATACTTATAAACAGGAAAAATACGGACGGAAACATAAAAACATCTATAAAAATATAAATGATATTGTATATAAAACGGGCGTTTTCTATCTCGCCTTCAAAAAAGTTATCGCCCGATATGATGGCTATAAATAATGCAATCGCAATTACCATAGAGGTTATAATATCGACATAGGCTTGCGTGATATCTATCCGCTTTAAAAAATCAAGTCCAAGCAGGGCAAAGCCGATAAAGAAAAACACGACCGGTATGGCGTAAAATGTGTGCATATAGTTATCATAACCGACTATATCAACATTTTTAAGTATATACATCATGTCAGCAAATGCCCAGCTAAACACGCCAAGCCAAAGCGTTAGCCAGTATGCTTTAAAGATTTTTGCGTGTGTGAGTTGCCTTGCGATAACAAAAGTAACTGAAAATGTTATTAGCATAGAAAACAAATTCGCCCAGCTATCAATTTCATAGTAAATGGCAACAGCATAAAGCACGAACAGTATGCCAAGCACACTAAAAGAAATATATTTAAAATTTAGATATTTTATATATTTTTCCAAGCAAAAAACCTAAATAAAAAATTTTGCGAGATTATAACGCATTTGCCCTTTTTTGCCACTTAGCCCACTCATCACTTTCGTCTATTTCGTTGCCTATGGCTTCATAGCGAGAGTAAAAATACTCAACAAATTCGCGAGTTTTTGCATCTTTTGGCAGGTAAGTTACGCCATTTTTTTCACAAAATTTTGCTAAAAATTCACCGGCATCTTTTTTTTGCGAATAGTGCAAAGCCAAATTTTTATAGTTTTGTAGTGCCAAGACCTTAAATTTTTCGTAGCTTTCAAGGCTGAAATTTACTTTTAGTTTTTCATCATCAAAGCTTAAAACTCCGCTTGCAAAAAGCAAACTTAGATGTATAAGCCCTTCGCAATAATACGCCCTTACTTCATCAACCTTCATCCACGCTATAAGCCCAACTGCACGTGCGATAAGCTCACCAAAAACAGGCAATTTATACTTTTCATCTTCGTGTAAGAAAAAGTTTATCAACCCTCCGCTTGTGGCTTTGTATTCTTCTATAAATTTAAACTCTCCGCCTTTATTCATCGAGTTTTCGGTATCTTTGTCTATAAATAAAATATGTCCAAATTCGTGTCCGATAGTTGAAATTTCATAGACTTTTTTCCAAATTTGAGGCTTGGTAAATAAAATTTCTCGTTCAAAGTCCAAAAAATCTTGTTCGAAAATTTCTTTTGATAGCTTCATGAAAGGTCTGGCTTTTGTGTTTGCATACACATGATCTACAAAGGCAAAAATTTTCTTGCCACATTTAGCACTTACACTTTCGTCATTTGGCACGACTTGTGCGCTAAAAAGTCCATTTAGCTCCGCAGCATAGTAAATCATCGGCACGCTTACATAAAGCTGGGTTCGATCAACATTTTTTTGCACTTGTGCGTTCATATTTTCGTTTTTAACACCGATTTCATCGCAAATTTTGGCGTAACTTTCTTTGATATTTTGTTTAAATTTGATCTCGTCTACTTCGCTACCACCAGCTAGTCTTATATCCCACTCCAAGGCAACGGCGTGAGTGTAGGCATCTTCGTAGTATTCAAGCGGGTGACCGGGTTGAATTTCTCCACGAACCTTCATCCATGCGATTTCTGCTTTTTGCCAAGATGGGATAACTTTGTCGTTTTTTTCTTCACAAAACGCGTTTTTTAGGCATTTAAAATAATTTATATAGCTTTTATGATTTTTATTTTGAGCCAAATTTTTTAGGATTTTTATGTGTTTATCAAAGACTTTTGCAAGTTTTTTGACCTCGTTTTTAAATACGACCCCATAAGCTTTCATTTCGTATTTTTTGCCGTTTTTTTGCACCGCTCCATAAACCCTATCGGCTTTTTGTCCGTTTTCATCACGCATAAAAATTTCATGTTTTAAAAAATACTCATTTGCCTTAGTAAAATCTTTAAATTTTTTATCAAATTTGATATTTATATCTTGCAAGATATGCCTATCCCACTTGATTTGCCAAGCATTTAGTACCAAACCGCATTCATGCATCAAAACCAAAACAGCCGTGTAAAATTCATCTAAAATTTTTTCGTCTTTTACTCTTTGTATGAGTTTAAAATGTCTTTTTTCATAAATTTTACGCACAAAATCATACATTTTCTCTTTTATTTGTATGATTTCGTCGGCGTTTTTACCAAGTTTTTTAAGTTCGTTTTCTAGCGGATCTGCTTTTAGATCTACTATTCGCCTTAAAAGTGCTATTTTTTCGCTCTTTGTCCCAGATAAATTTGTAAGTTTAAGGGCTTTGTTTAAAAATTTATTGTCTAAATTTTTGTATAAATCATTTAATTCGGCCTTATTTTGGGCGAGTATTTCTTTTAATTTTTTAAAATCGTTCATTTTTATATCCTTTATTTAAAAAATGCAGATTTTAACATAAAAAACGATAAAAATTATTAAAAATCAATGCTTGTTGACTTTAAAATAAGCAAAATGCTTAAATAAAATGTCAAATTTGCTCTTTTTACATAAAATTTAGAGCGAGTTTGATAAAATACCGCACTTTTTTAAGAGGTTAATTATGAATAATTATGATGTTATAGTTGTTGGTGGCGGTCATGCAGGGATAGAAGCATCCTTAGCGGCTGCAAAAATGGGTAAAAAAACCATGCTTATCACTATCCTTGCCGAACAAATCGGTGCTGCAAGCTGTAATCCAGCCATAGGTGGCCTTGCCAAAGGGCATTTGGTAAAAGAAATAGACGCTTTGGGCGGTCAAATGGGACTTGCAAGTGATAATTGCGGTATTCAATTTCGCATTTTAAATGAGAGCAAAGGCCCAGCAGTGCGTGGTTCAAGAGCTCAAATCGATATGGATAGATACAGAATTTACATGCGAAACACGCTTTTAGGCACATCAAATTTGGATATCACCCAAGAAATTGCAACGCAAATTTTATGTGAAAATGGCGAAATTTGCGGTGTAAAAACGCATCTTGGAAATGTTTATAAAACAAAAAAACTTATCATCACCACAGGAACATTTTTAAACGGCTTGATTCATGTTGGCTTTAACAAACTAAATGCCGGAAGAGTCGGAGAATTCGCTAGTAGCGAGTTAAGCGAGAGTTTGCGAGCTTTGGGTTTGCAAATGGGTAGGCTAAAAACCGGCACTTGCCCAAGGGTCGATGCAAAAAGCATAAATTTCGATGTTTTAGAAAAACAAAATGGCGATGAAAACCCGCACCCTTTTAGTTTTCGCACAAAAAATTTTAAACCCACTCAACTACCTTGTTATATAGCTTATACAAACGAAATAACTCACGATATCATACGTTCAAATTTTTATCAAGCACCGCTATTTACAGGGCAGATCGAAGGCGTTGGCCCAAGGTATTGTCCGAGCATAGAAGATAAAATAAATCGTTTTGGCGATAGAGATAGACACCATGTTTTTGTCGAGCCGCAAACCGCTGACGCAACGGAGTATTATTTAAACGGACTTTCTACTTCATTGCCTTATGAAGTTCAAACACAAATGCTTCACTCTATCAAAGGCTTTGAAAACGCAAAAATCGTTCGCCACGGTTACGCTATCGAATACGATTATGTCGTGCCTACCGAGTTAAAACATAGCCTAGAAACCAAAAAAATAAACGGACTTTATTTAGCCGGACAAATAAACGGCACCACAGGCTATGAAGAAGCCGCAGCACAAGGGCTTATGGCAGGTATAAACGCCGCACTTTCGATAGAGCAAAAAGAGGCTTTGATATTTGCTAGAAATGAAGCTTATATAGGCGTAATGATAGATGATTTGGTTACAAAGGGCACAAAAGAGCCGTATCGTATGTTTACAAGCAGGGCGGAGTATAGGTTGTTGCTTAGAGAAGATAACGCTGTGCTAAGGCTTGGAGGCTATGGACACGAGCTTGGACTTTTGGATGATGAGAGCTTTTCGCGTATAGAAAAAATCGCCCAAAATTTACGCAAGGGCATGGAGATTCTAAACGAAAAAGCCTTGACGCCGTCAAAAGAGAATTTGGCATTTTTGGCTAGTCTTGGCGAAGATATCATCAGCGAAAAGGCGAGTTTGCAAAAAATAGTCGCTAGAAAAAGCTTTACTCTTGATAAATTAGGGCAACTTGATGAGTTTTTTGATGGTTTAGATAAGCTAAGTTTGGAGCAAATTTTAATAGAAAGCAAGTATAAACATTATATAGACGAACAAAAATCGCAAATTGACAATATGAAAAATATGATGAGTGTAAAAATTCCGGCTGATTTCAAATTTCGTGGCATAAGCGGACTTAGTAACGAAGTGGTCGAGAAGCTCGAAAAATTCGCTCCTCCTACGCTTTTTGCCGCAAGTGAAATCAGCGGCATAACTCCGGCGGCGATAGATATTTTGCATATTTATATCAAGCAATTTTTGGCAAAAAAACATTGATAAAATCTATATCAAATTTGCGTAATTTCAAGGTTTAAAAAATGGATCAAAAATTACTTTTGGGTGCTATCAAATTTATGAAAGAGGATTTTTTCGAGCATAAAGAGCTTTTTGAATCCTTGGCAAATAAGCAAAAACCGCATACGCTTTTTATAGGTTGTGCAGATTCTAGGGTCGTGCCAAATTTGATTACAAATACTAAGCCGGGCGAACTTTTTGTCGTGCGAAATATCGCAAATATCGTGCCTGCATATCGTATAAGCGAGGATTTTGTATCTACAACGGCGGCGATAGAGTATGCTTTATACGCGTTAAATATAAAAAACATTATAGTTTGCGGACATACTAATTGCGGTGGTTGCGAGGCTTTGTATGCAGATGAAAACAAACTAAACAAAGTGCCAAATGTGAAAAAATGGCTAAATTTGTTAGATGATATAAAAACTGAAATTTCAAAGATGAAATTTGATGATAAGAGAGAAAAATTTTATCTCACCGAACGCCTAAATATCATAAATTCGATAGACAATCTCATGACTTATCCTCACCTTGACGAGTGGGTGCAAAAAGGACAAATGCAAATTTATGGCTGGCATTACGATATACAAAAGGGTTTGTTATACAACTACGACCGATTTTCAAAGCATTTTGTATTGCTTGAAAAAGGCATAGACTACGAGAAAATTTATAAAGAGATTTTTTGTGATTATTAAACTAAAATAAAGCCATAAATAAAAAGAAATTACCGGACAAAAGCCCGGTTTTTGTATATTAAATAGTTTTAGGATCTATCACAAAGCGGTATCTTGCTTCTTTGTTGATGACTTTTTTCCATGCTTGGCTGATTTGATCGGCGCTTATGATTTGAGTATCGGGTGTAATGGCATTTTTTGCACAATACTCAACCATTTCTTGCGTCTCCTTCATGCCACCTATCAAACTTGCATTTATATTTACTTTTGTAGATGCTAGTAAAAGCGTTGGCAACTTTTGACTAAAATCTATCGGCATACCAACCAAAGTATAGCTACCAAAAGGCTTAACCATGCTTACATACGGAGCCAAATCGTATTCATAAGGTATGGTGCTAAGTGCGAAGTCAAAATTCGCCTTATATTTAGCTAAATCCGCCCCAGAGCTTACTACAACGGCTTTTGCACCCCATTTTTGTATGTCTTTAACCTTGTCTTGCGTGCTGGTAAATGCCGTAACATCTGCCCCCTTGCTAAGTGCGATTTTTATCGCCATGTGTCCTAGTCCGCCGATACCGATGATAGCGACTTTATCGCCTTTTTTCATGTATTTGATTATAGGCGAATAAGTCGTAATCCCAGCACACATTAGCGGAGCGGCTTTTTCCCAGCTAAGATTTTGTGGGATATGCACTGCAAAATGCGAATTTACAACGAAATAATCGCTATATCCGCCCTGAGTTATGCCTGTTGGCTCATCGGTCGTTGGGTGTCCGTAAGTAAAAATCGTTTCAGGGCTGTATTGTTCTTCTTCGCCAGCTTCGTGCAAATGAGGGTGATTTACCATGCAACCAACTCCGGCACGATCTCCGACTTTAAATTTCTTAACATTTTTACCAACTTCTATGACTTCGCCGACTATTTCGTGTCCGCTTACTTGTGGGTATTGTTGTTTGCCCCAGTGTCCAAGTTCGGTGTGAATATCGCTGTGGCAGATACTCGCCGCCATTATTTTTATCAAAATGTCGTTTTCGCCGACTGCTCTGCGTTCAAATTCCCATCTTTTTAATTCTCCGCTTGTGTCAAATGCCGCCCAACCTGTGCATTTTACGGTACCTTTTGTTGTTTTTAGCATTTTTGCTCCTTTTGAAAAATTATTTGTATCGCCAAAAATAAGACTTGGACTTGCTAAGGCAATGCCAGCCGTTAAAATTCCAGTGTTTTTAACAAAATCTCGTCTTTTCATGTTTTTCCTTTTTGTGATGTTTTGCCGAAATTCTAACTAAAATTGAAAAAATTTTTTAGTGAAATTCTGTAAATTTCTTGCCTAATTCTCCAAAATTTTAAGTTGCTTTAAAATGAAATTTATTACACTTTAAAAATTTAATTTTTAGGCGAAAAATGAACGATGAATTTTATATGAATTTGGCTATTTCAAAGGCGTGGGAGTATCAAATTTTAAGCTACCCAAATCCAGCTGTTGGAGCCTTGGTGCTTGATAAAAATGGTAAAATTTTAAGCATACAAGCACACAAAAAAGCAGGTTTTATGCATGCGGAGCCAAGGGCTATATTTATGGCACTTGCAAGCATAAGTCAAAAATTTTTAAGCGATTTTTTACTCTCTTACAATCAAACTTTTTTCACAAATTTTAAAGATTTAAAAGAGCTAGACGAGGCTTATTTGGACGCAAAATTTTGTTATGAATTTATTTTAAATCATCATTTTAATTTGCTAAAAGACGCAAAAATTTATGTTAGCCTTGAACCTTGTTCTCATGAGGGAAAAACCCCGTCGTGTGCGGTTTTGCTAAGCAAACTTGCCCTTGGCGAAGTAATAATTGCTACAAAGGACGAAAACAAAATTGCAAGTGGAGGGATAGAAATTTTAAAAAAGGCTAAAATCCCCGTAAAATTAGGCGTTTTGGAGGATAGGGCAAGAGAGCTTTTAAGTCCGTTTTTGTCTTGGCAAAGGCGGAATTTTTGCTTTTTTAAACTTGCCATTTCGGCAAATGGGGTAGCAAGTGGCGGAGTGATATCAAACGAGCTTAGCCGAACTCATATGCATCATCTTAGAAGCCTTTGTGATTTGTTGGTTGTTGGCGGAAATACCGTTAGAATCGATAAGCCAAGACTAGATAGCAGACTTGTTAAAAATGCTAAAAATCCAGATGTTTTGATATATTCAAAAAAGCAAAATTTTAGCAAGGATATAGCCTTATTTTCGGTGCCAAACCGCAAAGTTAGCATAAGCGATGAGCTAAAAATGCTTGATGAAAAAAAGCTAGTGATGATAGAAGGGGCTCAAAACTTCCTTAAACTTATAAAAGAGGGTATCATCAAAGTTGATATGATTTTGATATATCAAAGTTCAAATTTTATTTGTGACGATGGACTTAAAATAGGACTAAATTTAAGACCGCTTTTTTCTCAAAAATTCGCTAATGATACGGCTACTTGGTACGCTCTTGCTTGAAATTTGTTTTAAATTTGATAAATTTCGCAAATCAAATTTGATAAATTTTTTCAAATCAAATTTGATAAAACAACTCAAATTTGATAAATTTCAAAAGGCTTTTAAAACACCTTTTTTCCACCGATAAATAGGCTTTTTGCTTCTTTGGTATGCAAAAGAAGTTGGGTTAAAAGCGAGTTTTCGTCTATATCGTCAAATCCGTCAAAAACAGCGATATCGGCTAGTTTTCCTTTTTTGATTATGCCGTTTTCAAGTCCCAAGGCCTTTGCACCACCACTAGTTGAAGCAGTAAATAAAATTTTCGCTAGCAAGTTTAGCTCGATTTTAGAGTGAGTTAAAAGTCCTGCTCTTAATTCGTTTAAAAAATTCAAGCTGGTATTTGAGCTAAGTCCGTCTGTGCCGATATTTAGCGGGATTTTACTTTTTAGAAGTTTTTTTAGATTCAAAGCCTTTGTGCCAAGCAAGCGATTTGAGTTTGCACAATGCGTAATAGAGTGAAATTCGGGGTCAAAATCCTTAAAATCCGCCCAAACGCAGTGAGTAAAAAGCGTTTTGAGTCCAGCAAAAAGCGAAAGAAAACTTTGCGGAGTAAATACTGGTTTTGGTTTTGGGATAAAATTTTTAAGATGATTTTTAAAGCCACCCTTTGCCTTGCAAAGCCAAAGTTTTTCAGCCTTGCTTTCAAGAAAATGTGTCGAGATCAAAAGTTTATTTTCTTTGGCAAAATTTATACCAAGAGTAGCTAAATTTGGGTGTATAGAGTAGGGTGAGTGTATAGAAATGGCTGCTTTAAATTTTGGATTTTCGTATTTTTTTGACGCTGCAAAACGGCTTAAAAATTTGTCAAAATTTTCTTGTATATTGTTTGGATTCGAGCCAAGAAGTTCGTTAAAAAATACCACCCTAAAAGGCGAGTTAGCAAGCACAGCCAAATCCGCCCCAAAGCTTGAAATTTCGCCTATCGTGCCGACACCGCTTTTTAACATTTCGTCTATGCCTTTTTGCATAAAGTTATCATTTATAGGCAGTTTTTTGCTAACGATAGAGCCAAGCCAAGCGATAAAATCGCCGTATCTAAGGCTGGTTTTGTTTGCGCTAAATTCTAAATGCACATGAGTGTTTATAAAAGCTGGTGTGATGATAGCGTTGCCAAAGTCGTAAAATTCGGCATTTTGGTAGTTTTGTTTTAAGTCATTTTCCTCGCCTATGCTTAAAATTTTTTCATCAAAAGCCAGACATTTATCTTTATAAATTGTGAAATTTTCATCGCTTGAAATTATAAATTTTGCCTTTAAAATTTGCATTTTATTTCCTTTTTTTCATAATTGTAGCAAAATTTTAGGATTGAAAATGTATAATATGGCGTTAAATTTTTAAACAAAAGGTAAAACAATGGATAAAAAATTCAAAATCATGGTCATACAAGGTCCAAATATTAACATGCTTGGCATTAGAGAACCAGCTATTTATGGCACTATGCGTATGGAGGATATCCATAAGCAAATGCAACTTGTCGCCGAGCAAGCCGATGTTGATATAGAATTTTATCAAAGCAATCTCGAAGGTGAGTTGGTAGATAAAATTCAAGAATGCCTTGGTGAAGTTGATGGCATCATCATCAATCCAGCAGCCTTTACTCATACTTCAATAGCCATCAGAGACGCTTTGGCAGCGGTTGCCTTGCCTTGTATAGAGGTTCATATAAGCAATTATCACAGAAGAGAAGAATTCCGCCAAAAAAGTCTTATAGCAGCCGTAACAAGCGGTCAAATCGTTGGTTTTGGACCTATCGGTTATCATCTTGCTATGGTTGGCATGATAGAAACTTTTAATCAAATCAAAGCCATACAAGCTAGACAAGCCGCAGAAGAAAATGCTTAGTAACTTCATCTTAAAAAACGAAAACGCCGTATATTTCGAGTGCGGATATAGCTGTGATAATGTCTTGTTTTTAGCCCTTGGCGAAAAAAAGTTTTTTATCACAGACGCGCGTTATACACTCGAGGCTACAAATGCCGTATTTAGCGGTGTTAGCGTTATAGATGCAGCTACAAATGGACTTATAAAAACTGCTCGTTTATTGCTTAGAAAATTTGGGGTTAAAAGTTTAGTTTTTGATCCTTGCGATTTTAGCCTTAGCGAGTATGAAGCCCTAAATAAAGGGCTTGGTATAAGATTTGTGCAAAGTAAAAATTTTTCAAAATTAAAGCGAATTTGCAAAAGTGAAAAAGAAATAGAAATTTTAAAACAAGCTAGCGAATTTGGAGCAAAATGTTTTGATGAATTTGCCAAATTTGTTAGACAAAACGGCGAGGGCATGAGCGAAAGCGAGTTGCACTACAACGCCGAGTTGATTTTTAAGCAAAAAAACAAATTTGCTTTAAGTTTTAGCCCCATAGTTGCTATAAACGAAAATGCCGCCAAAGCTCACGCCTTGCCAAGCCAAAAAAGGCTAAAAAAAGGCGATTTGCTCTTGCTTGATGCGGGGCTAAGGTGGCAAAATTATTGTTCAGATAGAACCAGAACTGCGTATTTTGATGAGAATTTTAATTTTGACAAAAAACAAAATTTTAAAAATTCAAAACAACAAGAAATTTATGATATAGTTTTGGCTGCTCAAAATGCTGCGATACAGGCGGTAAGAGTGGGGCTTAGGGCAAAAGATATAGACGCTGCGGCAAGGACTGTCATAGCCGAGGCTGGTTATGAGAAATATTTTATTCACTCAACCGGACATGGCGTTGGTGTCGATATACACGAGCTTCCGATGATAAATTTTAAAAGCGATACTATCATAAAAGAGGGTATGGTTTTTAGCATAGAACCGGGAATTTATTTGCCAAATGAATTTGGCGTGCGTATCGAAGATGTCGTCGTTGTGCGTGAAAATGGTGCTTGTATTTTATGAAGTTAGTTGGAGCAAGACGGCTTGAAAGAAGTCATTATTGCCCGAGTTATTTTAAAGAAAAAAAAGCTTTTAAATTTTATGCTTTGATAGGACTTGGCGGAAATATCGGCAATGTAGGTGCGAGATTTGATAGATTTATACATTTGATGAAAAATGATTTTAGATTCAATGTAGTCGAACTTTCGCCCATACTGGTAAATGCCGCTTTTGGTTACACCGATCAAAGCGATTTTAGCAATGCTGTGCTTTTGGTTCAAACCAATCTTTCGCCCATGGCTTTGCTTAAAATTTTGCAACATTATGAGTTGAAATTCAAACGCAAGCGGAGCTTTAAAAATGCTCCAAGAACGCTTGATTTGGATATTTTATATATGAGTACAAAGGTGCGTAAAAGCAAAACTTTAACAGTGCCTCATCCGGGTGCTGGGGAGCGACTTAGCGTGATAGTCCCATTAGGGCTTATGAGGAGTTTATAAAAATGGCTATAAAATATCGTACTTTTACTGGTGAAAGTGCTGTTGAAGCACTTAAAAAAGCACGCGAAGAGTGTGGAGATAACGCTGTTTGCGTAACAACAAAGCAAATCCAAGCAAAAAGTATAAATAAAAAACCAATTTATGAAGTTTTAATTAGTGTTGAAGTGCCAGATACACAGCCAGAAGTTGTGCAAAATCCAAAAATTCGTGAGTATGAAAACTACTTAGAGCCAAAACAAAGAAAATTTAGCGTTACAGAAGCACCGGTTTCATCGCCAAAAGTCGATGATGATGTTATGCTAAACATTTCTAACCAAGCAAGGCAAATCACCGCTCAAAATCAAGAAGCCAGCCAAAAACCGCAAGCAAGCGATATAGTTGTAAATCGCAAAATAGACGATGTTGCTAAGCAAGTAAATGCCCTAAGCGACAAGGTTGGTTTGATAGCTGATATGTTTTGGGACGAAAGGGCAAGCAGTAGAAATAACCTTGCTATACCGCCGGAATTTGCAAGTATTTATAAGGCAGCAAGCCAAAGTGGCATGAAAAGCGAGCATTTAGAAGCCATTATGCAAACCACCATGCAAAATATGCCACCAGCCATGAAGGCAAACCCAACGGCGGTTAAAAGGTATTTTTACTCATTTTTGCGAAATATGCTACCTTGCCGAAAAGAATTTGGCGGCAGAAAACAAAGAATCATGATGCTTGTTGGTCCAACAGGCGTTGGCAAAACCACGACCTTGGCTAAACTTGCCGCTCGTTTTGCTTATAGCGGTGAGAAACGATATAAAGTCGGCATTATCACCCTTGATACTTATAGAATCGGAGCGGTCGAACAGCTATTTCAGTATGCAAATATGATGAGATTACCTATACTTGATGTTATCGAGGTTGCGGACTTTAAAAATTCCATAAAAAGACTAAGCAATTGCGATATCATTTTGATAGATACGACAGGCAACTCACAGTTTGACAAAGAAAAATTAAACAAACTTGACAATTTTTTACGCAACAGCGATGCTGATATAGATGTAAATTTGGTTTTATCGGCTGGTTCAAAGGTTGAAGATCTTATGGAGATATATAATGGTTTTAGTTTTTTAGATATCGATACCTTGATCATTACCAAATTTGATGAAACAAGAATTTTTGGTAATGTTTTTTCTTTGCTTTATGAAACAAATACGCCAGTTAGCTATTTTAGCATAGGGCAAGAAGTGCCAGATGATTTGCTTGAAGCAAAAAGCGAGTTTTTAGTTTCTTGCGTTCTTGAAGGCTTTGAGAAAGGCAAAAAATGATAAATCAAGCAAGTAAATTAAAAAACCTAGTAACTCCAAAAAATGTTGAAAAAAATACACATTTTATAGCTATAACAAGCGGTAAGGGCGGTGTTGGCAAAAGCACAATAAGTGCAAATTTGGCAAATATTTTATCGCAAGATGGCTATAAAGTTGCCTTGCTTGATGCAGATATCGGTTTGGCAAATCTTGATGTGATTTTAAATGTTAAAATGGGGCAAAATCTCTTGCATGTGTTAAAAGGTGAGTGTTCGCTAAAAGATATACTCATACCGATTAACGAAAATTTGATGCTAATCCCCGGCGAAAGTGGCGATGAAATTTTGAAATTTAACAGCCAGTTTTTATATGAGAGATTCTTAGAAGAAGCAAGCGAACTTGATAAGCTTGACTTTATGATAATAGACACAGGTGCTGGTATAGGCGGTAGCACGCAAATGTTTTTAGAAGCTGCCGATGAGGTCGTAGTCGTAACCGTGCCAGATCCTGCTAGTATCACGGACGCTTATGCGGTCATAAAAATAGTTTCAAGGTTTAAAACAAATCCGCTTATGCTTTTTAATCTTGTAAAAAACGAAGCGGAGGCAAATAGAATTTTTGAAAATATCAAAAAAGTAGCCATGTTAAACATAGGAGAGGGGCTAAATTTGGAGCTTATCGGATACATAAGCCAAACGCCATTAATAGTAAAAAGCATAAAACAACGTACACTTTTTACAAATGACGCACCTTATAGCACTCAAAGTGTAGAGTTAAGAAATATCGCATCAAATTTGCTTTATAGGTTGGAACGAAAAGTGCTTAGCAATAATTCTAATGGCAGTTTTAGCGATTTTTTCAAAAGGCTGATAGAAAATTTTTAGGAATTTGTGGGTATGAGAGCGGAGAATTACATAGCGTTTTTTACGGTTTGCGGATTTTTTGTAGGGCTTGTTTTTTCACTTCTTAACGCAGACGATGCGGTGGATATGATGGGCTATACTTTTTTCGTAACATTTTTCTTTTATCTTATTATTCACATTATTATTATGAATTATGTCGATGTCAAAAAGTCGATGACACAGTATTTTGATAAAGAAAAGCATGAGGATGTGGCGGATTATTTGCTTACTGAACTTGCTATCAGAGAAAAGCGTATGGAAAATTTAATAATCAAAGTCGCTAATAAAAACAAAAACGGAACTGCCAAAAATGCAAAATCAAAAGCAAAAGCAGCTTGATGCCTATCAAAGTGCGATAAAAAAAGAACAAGACGAAGTAGTCATGGCTTATATGCCAGCGCTTCGTGCCATGGCGTATAGGCTAAAAGAAAGGCTACCTGCAAATATCGATGTCAATGACCTTATGGGTTGTGGTGTCGAAGAAATGATAAAACTTAGCAGAAAATATGATAAAAACCAAAATGATTCTTTTTGGGGTTACGCTAGCAAACGTGTTTATGGGGCTATGCTTGATTATTTGCGAACGCTTGATGTGATGAGCCGTGCAAATAGAACTTTGCTTAAAAATATAAATTCTTTGGTTGATGAGTATTTTAACGAACATGAAGAAGAGCCGAGTGATGAGTATTTGGCAGCAAAACTTGGCGAGGATATAAATAAAATTCGAGACGCCAGAGAAGCTGGTGAAGTTGCAAATTTGCTTAGTCTTGACGATCAGTTGCAAGTTTATAGCGATGAAAATACAGAACAAATCGTTGAACGTGACGATCTCATTGATAGGGTAAGTAAAATTCTTAAAAAATTTAATGAGCGTGAGCAACTTTTGATTCAACTATATTATTATGAAGAGTTAAATTTGAAAGAAATAAGCGATATTATGCATATTAGCGAAAGTAGAATTTCGCAGATAAATAAAAGGCTTATGAGTAAAATTAGACAAAGTTTGGGGGCGTAATGGCAGATATTTTATCGCAAGAAGAGATTGACGCTTTACTTGAAGTCGTAGATGAGGGTGACGCATCGCAAATGGAGGTGCCACAAAGCACCAAAGACGATGATCGCCAGATAGTTATATACGATTTTAAGCGACCAAACCGTGTTTCTAAAGAACAACTTCGTGCCATAAAAGGCATACACGATAAACTTGCTCGTAACCTTGCAAGTCAAATTTCAAGCGTTATGCGTTCTATCGTCGAGATTCGCCTCCATAGCGTCGATCAAATGACTTATGGTGAATTTTTGATGAGTTTGCCAAGTCCAACCAGTTTTAATGTTTTTTCTATAAAACCACTTGACGGAAATTGTGTTTTGGAGATAAATCCTAGCATAGCCTTTCCTATGATAGACCGACTTTTAGGCGGACTTGGTGAAAATTTTGAAACCACGAGAGAATTAACAGATATTGAGATAAATTTGCTTGATGCCGTGCTTCGTATGATAATGCAAAGACTAAAAGAAAGTTGGAGCATGATAACTGATATGTATCCAAATGTCGAAGCCAAAGAAAGTAGTCCAAGCGTCGTGCAAATCGTTAGCCAAAACGAAATCGTAATTATGGTTGTAATGGAGATCATAGTCGGAAATTCTAGCGGTATGATAAATATTTGCTATCCAGTTATCTATCTTGAACCTATACTTTCACGTCTTGCAAACCGCGATATCATGCTTGGTGAAACGAGCGCTAAAAAAAGCCGAAACAAAGAGTTAAAAACCCTTATCGGTCGTGCAGATATCTTGTATGAAGCGATTTTAGGCAAGACGGTTATTAGTGTTAGCGAGTTTTTAGACTTAAAAGAGGGCGATATACTAAGGCTTGATAGGGGTGCGGACGATAAAGCCATTGTTTCTATCGATAAAAAAGAGGTATTTTTGGCTGAGGTTGGCTTGCATAGATATCGCAAGTCTATCCGCATAGAAGAATTGATAAGATCCGATAGAGACGAAATCAAAAATATCCTAGAAAGATACGAAGAAGAACGTAAGGCAAAACTTGTAGCTTACGAACAAGAAGAAAACAAGCGAGAAGAAGAGGGTGATGAGTATGATGAATAATTTTTTTAATTTATTTGTAAATGAACTAAAAGCTACTATCGAAGGACTCACGGGTAAAACACCGGAAGTTGGCGAAAGAAATGATTATGACGCAAAAAGTCAAACCGGTATCAAACCTCCTCTTGTAGTTGCAAATGTTGCCATAAAAGGTGAAGTCAATGCCAAGGCACTTTTGCTTAGTACGCCTGTGCTTATCAGTGCGGTAAGCGAGTGGATGATGGGCGAAGAAGAGATAAGCAAAAATGAAAATTTAGGCGATGATGAACTAGATGCAGCCAAAGAAATTTTTTCAAATTTACTAGGAGCTTTTAATACTTCTTTGGGAGCGCAAAAAGAAATAGTCAAAATGAGTTTTGAAGTCGTTGGCGTCAGCTTTTTAACCCCTGATTCATCGCTTGATCTTAGTTCTTTTGAAAAATTGTTTTTATTTGATGTCAAGATAGACGATTTGACTGAAAAATTTGGTTTTGTAGGCGACGGAGTGTTTATGAATATCTTTTCGCCAAAACCAGCCAAAGAAGCCAAACCAGCCCCAGCTCCAGCAGCTCCGGGCGATAAAAGCTCATTTAGTCCAGATGAAATGCGAAATATCAATCTCATCATGGACGTTCGTTTGCCAATTCGCGTGCGTATAGGCTCAAAAAGGATGCTTTTAAAAGATGTTTTGACTATGGATATAGGCTCTGTTATAGAATTAAATCAACTTGCAAACGATCCGCTTGAAATTTTGATAGGCGATAAGGTTATAGCTTTTGGTGAAGTCGTCATTATAGACGGTAACTTCGGCATCCAGATCACGCAAATCGGCACCAAAAAAGAACGTCTTGAACAGCTAAAAGGCGTTTAAGATGACTGAATTTATTCATGAATTTGAAAGTTTTAAAGACAATGTAAACTTTTCTAACAAGGCCGTTACCTTTTTTGGTTCGGCTCGTGTAGGCGAAGATAGCCTTTATTATAAAATGGCAAGAGAGCTGTCATTTAAGCTTGGCAATAGTGGCTTTGCAGTGATAACTGGCGGTGGCGATGGCATAATGGCTGCTGCAAACAAAGGCGCATACGAGAGTGGCAAAAGTCCTAGCATAGGTTTTAATATTCGCTTGCCTTTTGAGCAAAAAACAAATTCCTTTATCACTCAAAGCTATTTGTTTTCACATTTTAGCCCACGCAAATTTGCACTTATTTATTCGTCTATCGCCTTTGTGGTTTTTCCGGGCGGTTTTGGTACGCTTGACGAGCTTGGAGAGGTTTTAGTTTTGGTTCAAAACAAACTTTTAGATGCAAAAATTTTCCTTGTTGGCGAGAAATTTTGGAGCGGACTTGATGAGTTTATCAAAACCTCTCTTGCTGGCGAGAAAATGATAAGTGCAAAAGATCTCGAAATTTATACCATAAGCGATGATATAGACTTTATAGCTAAACAAATTTTAAAAATTTGATGTTATAATCACGCTTTTTTTATTGATTTACAAAAAATTTACGGGAATTTATAATGAAAATTATGCTAGCGATGAGTGGCGGTGTCGATAGCACCATGAGTGCTAAAATTTTGCAAGACGCAGGACACGAAATTTGCGGTTGTTATATGAAGCTTCATGCAAACAATGCTTATCACGAAAAAAATATACAAAAAGTAAAGAAAGTCGGCGATTATCTTGGTATAAAAGTTCATATTTTGGATTTGCAAGACAAATTTCACGAACTTGTATACACGCCTTTTGTCAATTTTTATAAAGAGGGCAAAACGCCAAATCCATGCGTGGTTTGCAATCGTTTTATCAAACTTGGTGAACTTTTGAAATTTGCAAAAGAAAATGGCTGTGAAAAGCTAGCAACTGGACATTATGTCAGGTTAAAAGACGGATTTTTACGAAGTGCACTTGATCTTACAAAAGATCAAAGTTATTTTTTGGCTCAGGTCGATAAATCCGTGCTTAGCGATGTGCTTTTTCCACTTGGTGAGTATTATAAAAGCGATATCAAAGCCAAAGCCACACAGATACAATTGCTAAAAGAATTTGCTACACAAGCCGAAAGTAGCGAGATTTGCTTTGTCGATGATACTTATATAGACATTTTAAAACGTCATTTCGATACAAATTTACCAGGCATAGTAGTTGATAAAAATGGCAATGCTATCGGTCGTCATCAAGGCTATATGCACTATACTATCGGCAAAAGACGTGGTTTTGAGGTCTTTGGAGCACACGATCCGCATTTTGTTCTTGCCATAAATCCGCAAAAAAATGAGATTACGGTAGGTACAAAAGAGGATTTGAAAGCCACATCACTAAGGCTTGAAAATGTAAATTTATTTGTCGATGAAAGCGAGTTTGACTGCGAGGTTAAGGTTCGATACCGAAGTCCAAAACTAAGAGCAAAGGCAAAAATTTTAGCAGATAAAACCGCTACTATCGAGCTTTTAGACCCTGCTTTTGGCATAGCGCAAGGCCAGCTTTGCGTTATGTATCAAGACGAACTTGTTATAGCAAGCGGTTTTATAGTTTAGACAAATCAAATTTGATATTTAAACATCAAATTTGATACAAGAATCTTGGTAGGTTTAGATTAGAAAACATCAAATTTGATGCTTTTTTATCGTCAAAAAGTAGGCTTAAGACAAGTTAAGATGACTTTTAACACCAAAGAACTTTTATTGATTTTAGTAAAAACTAATATATT